>CAZVIT010000066.1:0-5571 GCA_964626865.1 uncultured archaeon
CCACAACTTACACATTTCAAACAACTTCCGTTAGAAACTAAGGTAAATTGTCCACATTCCGGACAAGGGTCGCCTTCAAAACCAAACTTCTCAGCCTCCTTAACAATTGTACTATCTCCAGATAATAAAGGTGCATTTGTTGTTGATAACTCAGTTACTGTTGATTGAAAGGAGGAGGTGTCTGCCTTGGAAACATCCATGTCATCTAATGTTAATTGAATTTCATGCCCGTCAACAGCTTCACCTGAAGGCGTAAGACCCGAATTCAGATTCTGTTCGGTTTCAGTCTCTCCCTCACTTCTAACTATATCAGGTTTCAAATCTTCTGGTTTAACATGAGCTAAATCATTTCTATCTAAATAATTAACTGCTAAATCTCTAAATATATAATCCAAAATACTTGTTGACATCTTAATTCTTTCATTGCCAATTACGGGGCCATTAGGTTCAAACCTAGTAAAGACAAATGCATCTACAAATTCCTTAAGAGGAACTCCATGCTGCAAACCAAGACTTACTGCTATAGCAAAAGCGTTTGTTAAAGCTTTGAAAGCTGCACCTTCTTTATGCATGTCAATGAATACTTCACCCAAAGTACCATCGTCATATTCTCCAGTATGCAAGTACACATTGTGCCCTCCAATTTTTGCTTTTTGGATATAACCCTTTCTCTTATTAGGTAATTTTCTTCTTTGTGCAATGTATCTGGTAACTATTTTACGTGCAAGTGGAATAGCATCTGGTGTTGGAAGTGCCTTGGCCATAGTTTCTACAGCCTGTTCCGTATTGATCAACGTTTCTGACATCATCTCCTCCTCTTGAATATCAACTTTTAGTACAGTTCCAGACATTAATGGCTGACTTAATTTCGAACCATCTCTGTACAGCGCATTGGCCTTGATCATAGCTCTCCAAGAGTCCATGTAAACTTCTTTGATGTCCTCAATTGTTGATTCATGAGGCATATTGATTGTTTTTGATATTGCTCCAGATATGAAAGGTTGAGCTGCAGCCATCATATTGATATGAGCTCTCCATCCAATAAAACGTGTGCCATATTGTCCACATTTATTTGCACAATCAAAAACAGCTAAATCACTATCTTTTATATGAGGTGCGCCCTCTATTGTTAATTTACCAAATATGAAATCATTAGCTTCTGTAATTTGCTCATTTGTGTATCCTAAATGACCAAGTAAGTCAAAGTTCCAATCATCTAAAAATTCTTCTTCAACACGCAATTTCTCAGTACAAAAATCTGTACCTACCATAGAAGGTGTAATAAGTAGACCCAATGAAGTAAAACTGCTTATTTGAGATTCTAAAGAATCAATTATATCATTAGTTAAACCTTTTCTAATTAATGACTCCCTATTAATTCCTGGAGAAGCTTCGAATGTGCCAGTACCAATTACATAATCTACTATCTCTTTAGATTGTGTAGAATCATAACCCAAACGATCTAATGCAACAGGAACAGATTGATTGATTATTCTAAGCATACCTCCGCCTGCTAGAGTTTTGAATTTAACCAAAGCAAAATCGGGTTCAATACCTGTCGTATCACAGTCCATTACAATGCCAATTGTACCTGTTGGTGCAATTACTGTAGCTTGAGCATTTCTAAAGCCAAACTTTTCACCATCATTAACAACTTGGTCCCAACAATTTTGTGCTGCAGAAAGCAAATATTCAGGACAATAATTTGGATCAATTCCTCTTGGAGTTACTGTCAAACTCTCATATTCTTCAGAAGGTGCATTGTAAGCTGCCCGCCTATGATTTCTCATAACTCTTAGCATATTATCTTTGTTATTCTCATATCTTGGGAATGGGCCTTGTATAGATGACATTTCTGCACTTGTCGCATAGGAAACTCCTCCTAATAATGATGTTAAAGCACCACAAATTGAAGTGGCTCTATTATCATCATAAGGGATACCCATACGCATTAACAATGAACCAATGTTAGCATATCCTAATCCTAATGTCCTATAATCATAACTCCTCTTAGCAATAGCTTCCGAAGGAAACTGTGCCATCAATACAGAAATCTCTAACGCTACGGTCCACAATCTTATGGCATGACTATATTTTTCAGTATCAAATTTAGTAGTCTCTTCGTCATAAAATTTAACTAGATTAAGACTAGCTAAATTACATGCTGTATCATCTAAAAACATATACTCTGAACAAGGATTACTACCATTTATAGGGCCATCATCCGAACATGTATGCCATTCATTTATGGTGGTATCATACTGCAAACCTGGATCTGCACAAGACCAAGCTGCTTTCGATATTTTATTCCAAAGATCGTTGGCTGGAATTGATTTACATGGCGTTGGATCGCGATTTTCCTCTTCCGCATCATCTAACTCAGTTCTCCAAAATAAATTCCAATCATCTTCATCAAGAACTGCCTGCATGAAATCATTGCTAACTCTTACAGAATTATTACTATTTTGACCTGAAACTGTTGAATATGCATCACCCTCCCAAGAGGTATCATATGTTTCAATGTCCATATGAGTATAACCTTGTTCTCCTAATTCAAGAACTCTTGCAATTATATTCTCGGGCACATAGGCCTGTAATGCAACACTAATTGCTTTAGCTAGGGATCTATTTTTACTTTGATTAAACTTAGACTCTTCATCAGGATGAGCTTGTATCGCAGTTAATATTTCATTTGCATGATTTTGAAGATGCTGTGAACCTGAAACTAATGCTGCTACTTTTTCTTCCTCTGTCAATTTCCAATCAATAAATGCTTCAATATCTGGATGATCCATATCCAGACAGACCATTTTAGCTGCTCGCCTAGTTGTACCTCCTGATTTTATTGCTCCTGCTGCTCTGTCTCCAATACGTAAAAAAGACATAAGACCTGAGGACATACCGCCTCCGGAAAGCGGTTCTCCATCACCTCTTATTTTCGAAAAATTACTGCCAGTCCCTGAACCAAACTTGAACAAACGAGCCTCTCGTGTCCACAAATCCATAATCCCGCCCTCATTGACTAAATCATCTGACACTGACTGAATGAAACAAGCATGTGGTTGAGGATGCTCATATGCATTCACAGAACGCTCTAACTCATCAGTCTTGGGATTTACAAAATAATGGCCTTGTGCAGGCCCTTCAATTCCATATGCCCAGTTCAAACCCGTGTTAAACCATTGTGGTGAATTTGGAGAAACCATCTGAAATGCAAGCATAAAACACATTTCGTCAAAATAGGATTTTGCATCATCTTCACTTGCAAAGTAACCATGTTTCCATCCCCAATAGGTCCACGTTCCTGCTAAGCGTCTAAATGTTTGTTTACCGTCTAATTCTTCTCCATATTTATCAGATTCAGATAAACCTTCCATTGCCTTAAAGTCTGGAACACTCTTCTGAAGCCAAATAGGAACAGCCTTTTCCTTAACTTTTCTAAGTTTTTTAGGAACTCCAGCTTTTCTAAGATATTTTTGTGCAAGGACGTTAGATGCAACTTGACTATAATTGTCAGGTAATGTAACGCCTTTCATCGAAAAAGCAACAGTTCCATCAAAGTTTCTTATTTCTACATCTTTCTTTGACCAAGATAGTTTATCAAAGGGATCTTTTCCACTTTCTGTGAAATGTCTAGATATTTTTAATGCATTAACTTTGGCAGGCAACTAGGCCACCCCCCAAGGTGGCAAAAATGACTCAGCATTTACAAAAATTTGATTTAATTTCATGATTTTCTGCCATTAAGCAAGCATATAATAAGTATTTCATACGTTTAGAAAAAAAACAAAAAGTTCCATTTTTCGTAGTACGTCCACTGCAAAAATGAACAAAAAAGAGTAGAACCTGTCAAAAAACAACTGTTGGTTCCACAAATTAAATGATAAAACCTCTCAAAAATAAGTGTACGGCAATTGCCGTAATAAACTAATTATAAAAAATCATCTGGTGCCTATTGTTTCGCGCCAATCTAAACCAACTGTTCTGAGCCCTATCTTACAAACTGGAGGGAATGCTCTTTTGTGTATTGAGGAACTAATTAAACCTTGAATTTCCTTTATTTTTTTGGTAGAAATTCCCGTTTTCTCAAAAATTTTAGTAACTGAAGAAAATCGCTCTAACTCAAAAAGAATTTTGTCAAGTTCTAAATAGCTAAAACCAATATCAGATTCATCTGTTTGACCTGGCCATAATTCTGCCGTTGGTTTACGCTCAAGGATTTCTAACGGAATATCCAAGGATTTACCTAATTTGAAAATCTGAGATTTATAGAGATCGCCTATTGGAAGAAAATCTGTGCCTCCGTCTCCCCATTTAGTATAATATCCAATCAAGAGTTCTGATTTATTGGAAGTTCCTATCACTAAACTATTAGATGAAAAACCATGACCATATAATAATGACATTCTTATCCTTGAGTGTAGATTTCCTTCCGATAATTTTTCAGCAAATAAGGATGACGAATCTTTGAATGATGAAACAATATCAGTAATGTTGATTATTACTGTCTTGACACCTAAGGATTTAGCATGATTTTTTGCTAAATTAACTGATTCCGTCTCATTAAAAGGCATAATCAAGCCAGTTACTTTTTCTGAACCTAATGCTGAAACTGCTAAGGACAAAGTCACTGCTGAATCAAGACCCCCTGATAAGCCTAACACAACACCATCTGATTCTGCATCTGCAACTCTTGATTTGATAAAATTAGTAATTATCTCGACAGTATCTGGAAATATGTTCACTACATACGAAAAAGGAGGGTGTAATTTAAATTTAACAATATTATATTATTACGGCTCTATCAGAGACTATGCATTTAGCGTTGGGACAGGTTCCTGTAATTCTTGGAAATGTAAATAAAAATCTAAAAATAATGGAAAATGCCATTGAGGAAGCAAAAAATAAAAAAAATATAGACTTAATTGCATTCCCTGAATTGTTCATTACTGGATATAATTTAAAGGACAATTATAATTCAGTGTCTGAAAAAATACCTAGTAAAGGTCCAGCACAAGAAGGAATATATGCCTTAGCTAAAAAACATAATGTAACTATCCTTACAGGAATTGTTGAAAGGGCAAAAAAATCACTATTTAATTCTGCGATAATGATTGGGCCTGAAGGATATGTTGGGCATTGTAGAAAGCAATACTTGCCAAATTTTGGACCCTTTGAAGAAAAAACTTTTTTTGGTGAAGGAAATGAAACCCATGTTTTCAAAACCAGCTTCGGAAATATTGGAGTCCAAATATGTTACGACCTATTTTTTCCTGATGTCTCAATGAAAATGGCTCAAGAAGGTGCTGATATAATCATAAATTTAGCTGCTAGTCCAACTACTTCTCGTCCTCTTTTTCATAGAGTATTACCTGCAAGAGCCATTGAAACTACATGCTATTATGGGTTTGTGAATAATGTTGGAACGCAAGGTAATTTAGTATTTGCAGGCGAATCATGCGTTTTAGATCCAAGAGGTGAAGTAATGATGGAAATCGGAAAATTTGAAGAAGGAACTATTGTTTGTGAAATTCCACTTGAGAATATCCAAAAATATAGAGATGCAAGGCC
>CAZVIT010000067.1:0-5509 GCA_964626865.1 uncultured archaeon
GGTATAGACTCCAGTTCAAATCTGGGCGGGCTCACCAACTGCTATAATTAGAGAGCCTACAATTCCTGAATCCAAACCTAAGTCAGATTCAACAATCAATTCAGACAGCAATCCCAAAGGAGTATAACTATTCCAAATTTCTGCAACTTTATGTCTAACCATTGAAAATAAATGCTTCTGTTTCATAACGCCACCTCCAAGAATTATTCTATCCGGTGAATGATTAGCAATTACAGACACTATACCCTCAGCCAGTAATTCAGCTTCCTGTTCCCAAGCCTCATGAGATTCAGGAATTTCTGAAGGTGAAATGCCCCATCTTGACTCTATTGAAGGACCGCTTGCAAGACCCTCCCAACAGTCTCCATGAATTCGGCATATTCCTTGAAAATTAGCTGGATTAGGAACTAACATATGACCCATTTCCAGGTGGAAATTACCAGTGTAAGGTTTTCCATTGACTAGAACCCCTCCACCAATTCCAGTTCCAATTGTAATGTAAACTAATATTTGACTTCCTCTGCCGGCCCCATAGTTATACTCACCTATAGCTGCCGCATTAACATCTGTATCAATAAAAATGTTTGAAGTAACGCGGGACAAACTACGCAAAACATTAACACCATACCACCCCTCCTTGCTTTCGGCTACTAATCTTCCATAATTTTTAGATTTAGAATCAAGAACTATAGGTCCAAAAGAAGCCACGCCCAATTTCTCAACATGATAACTTTTAAAAAAAGACCTGATTTTCTTAAAGGTACTTTTAGGATCCTCAGTAGCTATCACTTTTTTAGTTAGTATATTCTCTGGTGACTCTCCAACAGCTACAACGCACTTTGTACCGCCAAGCTCAACACCTCCAATCATTAATTGATACCGGATAGTAAATAGTTAAAGTTTATTGTTGACACAACAAAAGTGGTGCGGGGGGAGGGATTTGAACCCTCGTACCACTAAGGACTGGGACCTAAACCCAGCGCAATTGGCCTGGCTATGCGACCCCCGCTTGAAATACCTCTGGAAAGCTGAATTAATAATAGAATTGGTCTACAAAATTTATAAATATGAACTCTAGAAATAAAGTGCAGGATTAATAAGAAACAATGCAGAAAAATTCTAAGAATAAGGGAAAAAAGCACTTCTCCAATTTAGAAGTCAAACATCTAGATGATAAATATGGGAATTTTGTTCAGAAAAGCTCACTAATCATTGTTTGCCTAATACTACTTTTATTTCTTATCAATCCTGACTTCTTCGATAGATTGCAATATGAAGACGGTTATATTGAAAATCTAACTGTAGCCTTTTTACTAATTGCAATAATAGGTATTGGAAAATATTTAATTAACTCTGTAAGAAAAGAAAAATCATCTGATTGGAAATATTTGTTTGTTATGCTTCAACTCACAGGATTTCTATCCGTTGCATTATATGCCTCTCTTCAAGAATTGGAATTTGGACAGAGAGCTATAGGATATGAAATGCCTGATACGTCTAAAGAGGTTACAAGAGGTGATGGGATGAATTTGCACCATAGAGAAAATATGGAAATTTTTCTTGCATTTGGAGCAATACTCTTTTCAATTTATACTGTGGCAATTCCATACCTCTTTAGAAAGCCATTTATTGAATCATTAATTCCTACAAAAATTGCTCAACTAGAATCCTGGATATTAAAAATCCCAAGAACACTAGTGCCTGCATTTATGGCTGGTACTGCGTTAGCTTTGCTACAGTCTTTATCCTTATTTATAACTGAAGAACTCGAAGAATTTAATGAATATGCTGAAGTATGTTTTGCCTATGCATTTGCGCTAATGGGAACATATCTTTGGGAAGCTTCTGGTCAGGATAGATTTAATTAACATAAATGTGTTAATGTATTATGCTTGAAGATATCAAGAACAAAATTAATGATAACGCGAAAGAGATAGGTAAAGAAATAAATAATTCAGCCTCAGCAGTATCTAAAATGGCGAAAAACAAAATAGACTCAGTCGTATTAAACCTAGCAACTCAAATTGTAACTAAGTCAATGAATGGACTAGCAAGTAAAGGCTTCTCATACATTAATAATGATAAAAAATACCAAAGTATAATCGATAAAACCTGGGAAATACTGCCACTGCCTATGAGACTTATTGGCAAAGAAAAACTCAGTTATGAGGACAACATGTACTTTTTAAGAAAAACTATATTTGGTAAAGATAAAGAAAAACCTCAAGTGGATTCTAAAGATGAGGGTATTATTTCTAGAACTATTAAAAAGATGTTTACATAGTATGTCAGTGATAAATTGTAATAATCTTTCTAAAAGATATGATGAAGTTGAAGCTTTAAAAAAAGTAGTTCTAGAAGTTAATGAAGGAGAATTTTTCGGATTACTTGGCCCAAACGGCGCAGGTAAAACTACACTTTTGAAGATTCTAACCTGTCAATTAAAGTCCACGAAAGGACAAGCGGAAGTATTTGGACTTGATACTTCCAGTGAATTTACAAATATAAAACCTAGAATATCTATTGTACCTGAACAAGAATCGCCACCAAGTTTTTTAACACCGAGAGAAGTATTAGAATTAGTAGTTAGTATTAGAGATATAGGCAAAAAAAATATTAATTATTGGCTAAAATTCTTTGAATTAGATTCTATGGAAGGAAGAGTTTGTCGAAATTTATCTAGAGGACAAAAACAAAAGGTTATGCTGGCCTCTGCCTTTATCTCCGAAACTAAACTAATGTTCCTAGATGAACCATTCATAAATCTGGATCCACTTGTACAGTCAAAAGTAAGGGAATGGCTCACGGAATATGTGAAAACTGGAGGAACTGTTTTCATCAATACACATTTACTTGAGAATGCAGAAAGATTGTGTGATAGAGCAGCAATTATACATAAGGGAAAGATACAAGCAATGATTACATTAAAAGATTTGAGAAAACAAGATCTTACCCTCGAAGAACTATTCCATGAGATTGTCAAATGAATAAGTTAATTTTATTCAGAATGTTACAAGAAGAAGTTAGACTAAATACCACCTTTGCAAGTGGAAAAGGATTTTTTTCCTTCCCTATTTTAGTACTAATCTCTGGATTACTGGCCGTATTATTCTCTGATGTAATGATCGAAGATATGGGTTACAAAGATTACCTTCAGATATTACATATTTCTGCAATATTCTATGGTCTTTTTGCAGGATCGTTGGCCTTTTTTGGAAATGAGTTTCTTGAAAGAATTTTTGGATATTTTGGATTAATACTAGGGCTTTCTGCTACGCAACCCATAACCCAAAGAAAAATTACTCTTTTATATTTTTTAAAAGAAATCATTTTCTATACCTTATTCACTATGGTCCCTGCACTTGTAGGAGCAATAATTGGTAGCTATTATACAAATATCGATCCTGCCAATTTATTAATATTTAGTTTTACACTATACATTTCTTTTTGCACTGGCATCTCCTTTGCTTATTACATTTCAAGCTTCTATAGAATCTCAACAATAAACACAGTTATAGCAACATCTATGTTCCTTGCTTTCTACACAGCTCTATTTTATGGAAATGAAATAACTGGGAGTCTTGATTGGTACCTTAAGGGCACGAAAAATTTACTACTATTAGGCCTAGCAGTCCCAATAGCTCTATCTTTAATAGCTACCATAAATATCCAAGAACACAGTACTAATGGAAGTATAAATATAATTGGATATAAAAACAGATTTGAAGGATATAAACAAAAATATTCTTGGGCAAAAAGAATAAGTATACCTGGAATAATTGCAAAAGAACGAATAGATTTAGAACGAAGTAAGACTGGAACAAAAATGTTCTTTTCATTCCTATTTCCATTAGGTTTTCTCACTTTCATGAACTGGTTTCTCGATAAAGGCCTACCAATACAAATTGATTTTAACACGATATTTTATGGAGTTATGATAGGGTTTTTTGGAACGATGCTATATTCCTGGCTAAACTCTATTGATACACCCCATTTTTATTCTACATTACCAATACAAGTTTCAGATATAATACGTGCAAGATTGTTTCTTTTTGGAACCATAACTTGGTGGATTCCTCTTATCTTCATGACACTCATTTCATATACGAGTAATGAATTAAATTTACTTCCCATTGGGTTAATAGTAATGGTAACAGTAGGAATTTATATCGTAAATTACACTGCAATGTCAACAGGGCTAAAAACTAATTCAGCCCTTTTTGATGCGTTTGTTTTCATTAAATTCTTCCTAATCTCAGTCCCTCCAATGATTGCAATGACAATCCTAAGTTTAGCCATTAATCACAAACCATCTACTATTCTTGTGGCCTTGTCTATAATATGTGGGATATTATCATTACTAAGCCTAATTTTTTACAAAAGAATAGACCTAAAATGGAATAGCAAGAGTTTTGATTAGCCATATATAGATACATCAAATATTATTCTATGGCTGAAAAGAAAAATATGGGCAAGAAGAAAAGTGCCAAAAATGAAAAGAAAAATTTCAAGCCAAAGAGAAGATTTAGAATCAATAAAAAATTGGAGGGGAAAACGGGAATTATATTTATAGGTCATGAGGATCCCTTCCTTTATTTCCCAGACATGATGTCATATCTTAGTAGAGATGAAATAGAAAATATTCATCTAAAAGCGAGAGGAAAATCAATTTCAAATGCTGTCAACGTAGCTGAACAGTTCAGAAATCGTTTTAGTAAAGAAATAAAAACAAACATAGATAAAGTAGATATAGGTACTGAAGAAGTTCTCCGTAAAGATAAAAAAGGTAAAATAAAAATGTCTTTTATAGATATAACCATGACAAAAATAGAAAAACTAAACTGATTCAGTCATCTCCCTGTGTGTTGCTGACGGAATAACCGATAACTTCCCTTCAAAAGCAGTATTGTAACCTTGTGGATGTAAATTGTTCATTGCTATTGCAAGGGCGGCAATTTCTGAATGAGGTTGATTACCCACTGAAATATTATAATCTGCTAATTCAAAAACCCATGGAGGTACTTTCTCGGCCCCAACTATGAACAATATATCCTTTTTTTCTTTTTGTATTTCTTCCACATTTTCATCTATGGGTAACCCGAACATTGTTAAATGCACAATTAATGATTTAGAATCTTTAATAATTTGTTTAGGAGTATATGTCGGACTAATTGCAAAATCTCCTCCAAACTTAGTCACAACTTCCTCTACAGACTTTATTACTCTGCTATCTGGATTAGAAATATAAACTTTAGAAGCCCCAAATGCTCTTGCTGTAAGTGCTACATGGGTTGTTATCCGCTTATCTCTTTCAGGCCTGTGCCCTAATCTTAATACTTCACAAACTACCATTAAATTATTCTTCAGTAACTACTGTAGGTTCATCAACTCTACCACGAATACTATCATGCACTAATAAACCAATAAATTGTAATATTAAACCACTAAGAATGTAAGTCACCTTTTCTGAATTGAAGTTATCCTTAACAAAAATATCATCAACTATCTC
>CAZVIT010000068.1:0-2686 GCA_964626865.1 uncultured archaeon
CAACCTCTATTATTGAATTAGCTGCAGCACTAATCTTATCTTGCTTACCCTGACCCATTATTTCCACACCATCAACATAGACTGTGCCCATTGCGGATTCAGCTTCTGAAATATCTTCTATTGCTTCATCTAGTACTTGGGTTGCTAAATTCAATAAACCTTTTGAATCTGAAAGTGGGTTAAATCCGCCTGGTTTAATATTCACAAAATGATTGTCTGTTGTTGCAATTAACAAATTATCTACTTTATCTTTTAATTTATTCTGCAAATCCTCATTCATTCCTGGTGCTAAACCATTTGCATCCCATAGCAAAATTCCTGTTAATTGCTTTGAACGTTCTGCTCCATTTTGGAAAACTGCCGCCCTCACACCTCCAGGCCCAATTCCCCTCTCCTGATTTTCACCAGGTATATGTGAAAAACCAACCTTCAAATCATTAGAACTCATAGCTCGACTTTCTGAAATTGCTTTTGCAGCTGCTTTTTCTAGTAAAACACCTTCCTTAGAACCTGCTGCCAATGGAGGACGTCCCCAACCTTCTTGATTATGAAGATCTATTACTATTCTTTCCCCAGTAGTATCTAATGAAGAACTTTCTAAGCGCGCAGATAGCTCAGGAAGAATATCATCACTATCGCCAGGACTAGCAAAAATAAGACTTCCATCCCCCAAATTAAGAACCTGAGCTGAAGGGATCTGACCACTTGTTGCTAAGGCTTTTGATGTTTTAGAATAAACTCCTTTTTCCGAGGCCTCAGCCATAGCTTTACCAATTCTTGTTATATCTTCATCTCTCAAAGGATTATGATCATTAGTTGAAGAACCATGGAAAGCAAACCCTAGCCCTGGTAAATTAGGCTCTATCTTAACTGGAAGATTTGAACCACCAAGTTTACCAAGCGGCCCAGGATGAACACCTGGAATTGCAAAGAATGCAGCAGGTTCGCCATTTTTTCTAATTGAAACCCAACTATTCCTAGTCTCAACAACTTGGCAGATTTCTCTTATGGCCTCTGTTAATCTACGGCCATCTCCTGTCGAAAAATGATCAATAAAGGCAGCCATATGTCTTGTTCCACTTACTCCAACTGCCTTCTTGTATGGTGAATCTACGAGAAAAAGATAAAAATGACTTGCTAAAACAAGTGAAAGTGTTGCTAAAAGACCAAAATTAAATGATGATGCAGAGTCATCGTACCAAAAAAAGTAAATACTAACAAAAGGAGAAAATAATGATAATGGCAAGGCCACTCGTGCAGGCGCACTACCATGTGTTCTAAGTGTCAAATACCATAACCCACCCATACAACCAAAACCAAATGCTAAACCTTCATTAGGTAAATTATAAGAAAATCCAATAAATGTTGTAACTATCATCAACACCGAACCTGTAGCACCTGCTTGAAGGCCATACCTGATTGGATATCTACCATCCCAAATCCAAGATATGTTAGTAACCAAATAAGATGTCAAAAGAACTGGAAGTGAAAAAGTTATCATACTAAATATCAAATAATCAACATGTGTTTCTGCCCGACCTAACCAAAGAATTCCGCTATATACTAATAGTAAGGTTGTAGCGAAAAATAGTAAGAAACTAGATAAAATTGTTGGAGTATGATACAAAAAAGCTGACAATCTAGCTGGTGGAGGACTTATCTTATCTACTTTTAATTCAGGAGTCATTATTTCGAATGAATTGCGTTAATTAAAACGGTCATTTCCTCTTTAAGACTTTTAGAGGTCTCAACCAATGTGCCTGTAACTACTATGTCTGCACCAGCTGCAACAACTTTACGTGCTGATTCAGGCGTACGAATTCCACCACCAACAATCAAAGTTACATCGATTGATTCTCTAACATATTTAATAATAGATTCAGGAACTGGCTCCGAAGCACCAGAACCGGCTTCTAAGTAAATATATTTCATACCCAAATACTGTCCTGCAAGTGCATGAGAAACTACGTGATCTGGGTTGTCTCTTGCTAATGGCTGTGCTTGTCCAACTTTACCTGCTGCCATTCCTGGAGCAACAACCAGATAAGCCATGGACAATGGTTCCAAACCTGTTTTCTTAACCCATTGTGAACTTGCTATTTGTTCTCCAACAAGAAATTGTCTACTCTCACTATTGAGAAGTGACATGAAGAATATCGCATCTGCTTTGCCTGATACTGAAGAGGCATGTGTAGGGAATAAAATAACTGGCATATGTGTTGTTTTTTTAATTGTGTCAACAGCTAAATCTACATTCTCAAGACTCAAATCTGTAGAACCTCCAACCATAAACCCATCAGTTCCCGCATCTGCTGTTTGCTTAGCTAAAGTAATCAAATCTTCTGCACTAGTTTTACCAGGATCAAGGAGGGTAAAATGTAAAGGATGTTCCTCTCTGCGGCTGGAAATATATTCATGTACTCTCAACTTAAATATGATAAAAGTATCCCATTAAAAGAACAACCCATGCTATTCACTAAAATCTAGTCCCATTCCATATCAAAATCCATATCCTCTGATTCATCTTCTTCAGATGATTTTGCTGGAACTGCTGCAGGCTCTGCTGCTACTGGTTCCGCGGCTACGGATACAGGCTCTGCTAAAAATTGTTCCGATTAAACTGCTACAGGATCTGCTAAATATATTTAAGAGACTACAGAAACAGGATAAGATCTAGAAAACTTAT
>CAZVIT010000068.1:2696-5493 GCA_964626865.1 uncultured archaeon
AGGATTTCACTTATTTCTCCTCTCCTTCAATAGCTTACTCCCTAACCGCTGATTGATCTGCTTCTTATGTTTTTGCGGCTACTGATTCAGGCTCTGCTGCTACTGGTTCCGCGGCTACGGATACAGGCTCTGAACTAGCATTGTTCGAAAAATCTACAATTTCATCAGCTGAAGGTAATGAAGACAGGCGACTCCCTGGTAAAAATCTAGTCCCCATTTCTGGAATCATTTCCCCGCGAAGGCGTAAAACTGTATCTTTGTCAATCTGTGAATACGAATCTGAATAATCTCCTCCTCCCACTGAAAGTGGATACATTACAAATTCTCTTTGACGCCTAGCTGCCCTGACTGGTCTTGGTGGAAGTTTTAATTCTGAAGCTGAAAAATCATCTGGAACATCAGTCAAACCAACTGTCGATGGTAATGCTGTATAAAATTGAGGTTCGTCAGCATTGGGTTTTTTCTTCTTTGAACGACGCCGTCTTTTAGGCTTCTTAGGTGAATTAACAATAAAATATGATAATAAAGATAAAGAAAACATACACAATAAGGCTCCTGTAATGTTACTAATTATTTTTGCAGCTATAAGAAAAAAAACAAGAAACACAATAATCAGTACAGAAGCTAATTGAACAGATAAGGAACCAAAACTCAAGCCTTTCTTCTTTGATTTCCTACGTGGACGCCTTCCTCCTTTCCTTTGATTACGGGCCATTTGGTTAACTCGTTACAGTAGATGGAGTATAAGGATTTACCTATGGGAAAGTCTTTTTGTATTAAGGCCCTAAGCAATAATAATGTCTTCACTCAGTATAAAAGATGACAATGGAGTTTTACACGAGTTTGCAAAAGGCATAAGTGCTTTAGAAGTTGTTGATAAAATAAAAGAAAATAACATAACTCCTATAGCTGTTGAAATTGACGGAATAGAGAGAGATTTATCATTTAAAATTGAAAAAGATTGTGAGATAAAAATTATAACTGGCAAATCAAAAGAAGGACTCTATATCTTAAGGCATTCATGCGCTCACTTGCTGGCTCAGGCTGTTACTACCTTATTTCCTGAGGCTAAGCCCACAATTGGACCACCTGTAGACAATGGCTTCTATTATGATTTTTTTATGAAACCTATAAATGAACAAGACCTAAAGAACATAGAAAAATTAATGAAAAAAATAATCAAAAAAAGACTGAATGTTGTACGAGAGGAATATGACAATAAAACCATCAGGAAAATGTTTTCAGAAAATAAATTTAAAATGGAAATCCTAAATGAAAAAGTGGGAGAAGAGGCTGGAACTTCTGTATATAGGCAAGGTGATTTTGTTGATTTGTGTAGAGGACCTCATGTAAGTAATACTTCTTTTCTAAGATGGTTTAAGTTAACAAATACAAGTCAGGCATATTGGCGAGCTGATGCCAAAAGAGAATCTTTAGTTAGGATTTATGGTATGTGCTACTCCACTAAAGAAGAATTAAAAGAAAGACAAAGACAAATTGAAGAGGCTTCAAAAAGAGATCACAAGAAGATAGGAAAGGAAATGGAACTTTACACCATTAATGAAATGATTGGGAAGGGATTACCTATCTGGTTACCTAATGGTGAAATATTAAAAAGTCAAATAGAAAATTATGCTATTGATGTCGAAGAAAAATATGGATATCAAAGAGTGACTACACCGGTATTAGGTAAAAAAGAGCTGTTTGAAACAAGTGGCCACCTTCCTCACTATGCTGAATCTATGTACCCTGCTATGGAAATGGACGATGGGACATATTATCTCAAAGCAATGAATTGTCCAATGCATCATTTAATATTCAAAAATAAAAAACGATCATACCGAGAATTGCCCATCAGAATTGCTGAATATGGTACAGTTTATAGAAATGAATTATCTGGAACTCTAGCTGGGCTTTTAAGAGTCCGAATGTTGTCTATGAATGATGCACATATCTACTGTAAATTAGATCAAGTTGCAGAAGAATTTGCCCATAATATCAAAATGGTCCAGGAATATTATGATACTTTTGGCTTCAAAGACTATTATTTCAGATTAGCACTATGGGATCCTGAAAATAGAACAAAATATATAGATCAACCAGAAAACTGGGAAATAACTCAGAACCATTTACGAACTATTTTGAAAAAAATAAATGTTGATTACGAAGAAGTTGTAGGTGAAGCTGCATTTTATGGGCCTAAAGTAGATATCCAATTCAAAACCTTACTTGGCCGTGAAGAATCTATGTCGACAATACAATTAGATTTTGCTGCTAAAGACCGATTTAACTTATCTTTTATGGACAAAACAGGAAATGAGAACAGTGATGTTTTTGTAATACATAGAGCTCCATTGTCTACACATGAGCGTTTTACTGCATTTTTAACCGAACACTGGGCTGGTAATTTCCCAACATGGCTATCTCCTATTCAAGCGAAAATTATTACAATTTCAGAAAATCATGTAGAATATGGAAAGAAAGTTGCGAGCACATTAAAGAAAAAGAATATACGAGTAGATCCAGACTATTCTGATAATACCATTGGGAAAAAAATAAGACTCCACAGAAAAATGAGGCCTGCATATATGGTAATTATAGGTGAAGATGAACAAAAAAATAATACTGTATCTATTAGAAAACGAAACGGAGAACAAAAAAATGGTATCTCATTGAATGAGTTTGTAGATTTATTGTCTAAAGAATGTAAGAATAGAAATCACGAGAACATATTTTAGATAATGGCGCAGAGGGAGGGATTTGAACCCCCGAGGGAAATTTCCCACCGGCTTTCAAG
>CAZVIT010000069.1:0-5474 GCA_964626865.1 uncultured archaeon
GCTGAAGGTCTGTAGGATTTAACTCCTAAGTCAGCCTGAAGACTATAATTCAATGCGAAATAATAGCTACTTCCTGCAGGTATATTTACCGAGTCAGTATCTCCATGATTTGGAGACTCACGAGTGTGAAGTTTGCCTACTCCATTTTCACTATACAAATAAAGGCCAATATCTTGTTCTTGTCCTGTAACTTCCTCAGAAGTTGCAGGAAACCAAAAAAAGACCGTTCCTAGAAATAAAAATGCCAAACCGAAAGAAGCTAATTGTCTCACATTCACATTTAGTTGACTGATATAAGGTAATAAATAGGTATCCCCTCACAAAGATGATTGCTTTTTAGTTAATTATGCTTTATTTTGCCACTTGTTAACTATTTCTTCAAGATCTCGAATAAATTCAAAAAGCTTAGTTCTAGCATGCTGAGGAATATTACTATCATTAATTTGTTCCTCAAAAACAGATATTGTAGAGTATATTCTCAAATCAAAATCATCTTTTTCATTAAGCAAATAAGTCTCTAAACCTGTTACTACATTAGTTCTAACATTCCTTGGAACTGAGGAATCCTCAGTTATGCTAGTTCTAATTTCTTTAGACAATGTTGAAATGAGTGCTTCTACCATATTTACCTCTTAGAAATATTTAGATGGCGTCGCATCTAGAGGCAGTGTATAAAATTAAGCTTGAATTCCATTTATATCTATTTCATTATTACGTATTCTAGTACTACTAATTTTTTTACCGTCTTTTGCTAAAATCAATGGTATTGTAACAATTTTTAATTCTCCTAAATTTCTTAATTTCCGATTTTTATTCAATTGGAAGGCTACGTCTTCAGTTTCTTCTGAAACTATTATTGCTTCCAAATCTTTATCAAATATCCCAGGCCCCCAATCATCATTTAATTCAACAATACTGTATTTTACTTGAAAAGTATTTGCTAAAAAATCATTCAAGGAATTGTATCTCTCGTCATATGTGTGAAGTTGTTCATCTCTACGATTTTTATTAGCTCTTTTATCTGTAGTTAAACCTATGATAACTTCGTCGCTTATGCGAAAGGCCATTTCAAATAACGATTTGTGACCTACATGGATTTGGTCAAATGTCCCTCCCAAACAAACTTTACTAAATTTTTTCACGAGTCAAGTATAATATAACCCTTTAATCTAATTATGGTATGGATTTTGAAAGAGATTACAAAATTTATTTTATTTTTGGAGGAATATGTTTCCTATGTGCGATTCTTGTTACTATCGGTGGAATAGATGCTGTAGGAATATGGATGGATGCAATGTATCCCTTATTCTTGTTATTCTCTATTGCATGCTTCTCCATTGGATGGATTAGATACAACCAAAAAGACAAAAAGACTTAAAATCTAACACATACAAAGGACTTCTGTACTATGAACAAAATATTGATCGTTTTTCTTGCTCTAATCCTTCCAAGTGCTTCAGGTGAAATGGCACATAATCCTCAGGATGTCAGTCAAGGGACAACTCTTACTGCCTGGATTGATGTTGATGATGATGTGAAAAGTGTAACCTTTTATGTTTGCACACTAAAGGACCCATACACTTGTTACAAACCTCAAAAAATGACTAAAAATGAAAGTCAAAATAATAGATTCCAATTTAAATATGTAGTTAAAGAAAATGATTATCCTGGCTATAAATATGAAATAGAAAAAGAAGATAATTCTACTGAGAAAATCCCTGCCAGTGAATACAGCCATTATGAGGGGATGGATGTTGAGAAAATGGGAGATTCCTATTATTTCAAAGTTAGTGTGAAAGCTACTGAATCTAGTAGCGATACAGGATTGCCAAATTTGAGTTTTATGTCTACAATCACAATTATTAGCCTGATAGTAATTGCTGGTAGAAAATGAACATTGGGGAATTACTAGTTTATTGTATTCCTATAATTACGGGAATAGCTATCTATCTTTCTTTATTCAAGAAAAAACCTAAATTATTAAATTATTCTCTTCTATCATCTTTAGGCATACAAACGGCTTCTCTGATTTTATTAATTTATTTTTTCTACACTACTAATTTAGATTACAAATATGTTTCTGATTATTCCTCAAAAGACTTGGACTTATTCTACAAATTATCTGGACTTTGGGCTGGTCGTGACGGAACTTTACTAATTTGGGTTTGGAGTGCTACCCTCTTTATGGTCTTAGAAAGAAAATATAATACAAATAATGATAAACAAAAAGAACTTACTACCACAATTTGCTGCTTACTTATTTTTTCTCTATCACTGATACAACTATACATTAATCCTTTCACAAAAAATGAAATTACTCCTGAAGTAGGAAATGGGCTCAATCCATTACTATTGTCACCATATATGATCGTGCATCCTCCAATTGTGTTCATTTCATATGGAATGATTGTCCTTCTGTATGCTGCTGGCATGGCTCATCTAATTACTGGAGAAGAAAATTGGAATGAATCCATTAAGAGATGGGGGAGAGCATCATGGATTGGGATGAGTATGGCCCTAATTCTTGGAGGATATTGGGCATATGTTACTTTAGGTTGGGGAGGTTATTGGGCATGGGATCCTGTAGAAACTGCTGGACTCTTACCATGGTTATCAATGACAACACTGCTTCATACTTCTGTGATGTCTCGAAGAAAAAAGACCTATGTTGTTTTAGGCCCATTACTTGCTATGCTTACTTTTATTTTAGTTCTTTTAGAATCTTTCGTTACTAGAGGAGGAATTTGGTCTTCGGTACATTCATTTATTGTAGAAGAAACTGGAGGAACATTCTCAAGATTATGGTTTGTATTAGAAAATGATATTTCAGTTCGAGGGTTTTTTATTATGATTATTTTATCTATTATAATTACACTATACTTAGTAATTCGTAAATATAAAAAACAAGAAATAGGAGACATACAAAAATTTGATAATCTTAATGAAGTCTTTAGTGAAGAAAATACATTCTTTGCTGCAATATATACTCAACTATTGATTCTTACTGTAACTTTAGTTTTACTGCTTGTTAGAAGCAAAGGTTACATGGCACCAGAAGTATTTGAGATAAGATTAGCTCCTTTTATGGTATTGCTAGCTGCAATTTTTACAATACACACCCTAAGGCCTTTCTTTGAAATGAAAAATATATTAATAATTACCAGTTTAGGTGTCTTCTTCAGTTTAATTTATTCTCTACTTTCAGAAGGTAGAGGGTGGATGGTGGGAGCAATGGCCCCATGGGCTGTAATTTGTGGATTTTCTATTTTAAAATACATGAATCATCACAGAAATAAAAAACTTTTAGGTATGTTAAGAGCTTGGGGCCCGTATACTGCACATTTAGGTTTCATGCTAATAATTGTAGGTTACTGCTTTTCATATGGACTGGGTACTGAGGATACTGTTGATTTAGAAGAAGGAGAAAGTAAAATAGTTGGAAAATACATTATTGAATTAGAGGAAATTAAGATGAATCCTAAAATGGATGAAATGGAAATCATAGCTTTCATAATATTAGAAACAAAAGACAACCGAAATATAATTCTTGAAGATCAGATATCCATGAGTATAGACAGTAGAACTCAGGAAATAACTAAAAAAATTTACTTAAAACATGAATTAGATAGAGATATTTACATTACATTATACAATGCAGATCCTGGAGAACAGGACGAAAAGAGTAGTGCAGTAATTATAGTTAGGGATATTCCTGGAATTATTCTAGTATGGATTGGATCATCCTTGACAATACTTGGGATGCTGACTACGATGTTTACTGAATGGAAACCTGGAAAGAATTGGTTGAAAAAATTATCAGAAAAAGTGCCAGACCACTAGCGTTGTCGTCCTGGCAAGATGTCAGACACCACATTCCTTCTCAACCCCGCGACCCGCTCAAGCGTCGGTAGTCCACGGTAAGGCTGCTCCCTTCCGGGCCTGACCCGGTTTCCATGATGAAGACTCGATATTTACCCTCCGGTAAATAACTGCAATCACCTGCGACCCCGAGGGACAGGATATCTCAGTTGAAATGCGGATTAGACAGCTCACTGGGTGCGCCGTCACTAGCTGTCGCCCCCCCTAAAGGCGGTTGAGGGTCACAGGGTACGTCTAGCTCCCCGGCCAAGTCCAGCCTCACCTCTTTCCTATACTAGTATTTGGAGTTTTGCATGACAAAAATTCTTTAACATTCTATAATTTTGCCACCAATCATCACTGTTTCTACATGATTAACGCCAAAATGATATGTTAAATGACGGTAATCTGGAATGTCACATATTAATAAATCTGCGCGCCATCCTTCTGAAATAACACCTCTATCTGTCTTTCCTATTGCAAAAGCTGCATTAATAGTAGAAGAAACAAGAGCTTCTGCAGGTGTCATACCCATTCTAAAAACTGCCAATTGTTGAACTAGCTGCATAGACTCTGTATAACAATTTGGATTACAATCTGTAGCTAAAGCTATAGGGAGATTATTTGCAATCATCTTCCGAGCTGGTGAGTAATGATCCGATAATAATGCAAACGGAGTACCTGGTAAAAGTACTCCAATAACTCCAGAATCACTAAGCTTCTTTATAGTATCTAATGAACTCCCTGCCAAATGATCTGCTGTAACTACTCCTATTTCAGCCCCTAATCTACCTCCACCAGTATCTCCAAACTCATCGGCATGGATTTTCAGCTTAAACCCTAGCGATTTTGCAGCTTCTAATATTTCCCTAGATTCATCAACTGTAAATGCCCCTTCTTCACAAAATACGTCACAATAATCTGCTAAATCTTTTACCAATGGAAGCATCCTTATTACTTCTGAAACATACTCATACTTATTCAAGTTCTCTGGGAATGCATGAGCTCCCATAAATGTTACAACGGTATCTGCTAAATTAAGTGATTTTAACCAATTAGCAACTCTTAGTTGCTTGAGCTCAGTATCTTCTTCCAAACCATAGCCTGATTTAATTTCAATTGTGGTCGTACCATATTTTATAGATTTTTTAAATCTTTTCAAGGTTTGATCTCTTAAATCATTTTCATCAATTGAACGAGTTTCTTTAACTGTACGAAGAATTCCACCACCATTTGCCAAAATCTCCTGATAACTTCTACCCTTCAATTTCCATTCAAGCTCATGCTCTCTAGATCCTGCCCAAACTAAATGAGTATGCGGATCTACAAATCCAGGAACTATCACTTTACCACTAACATCTATTATTTCAGCCTCTGGAGCCTCTATATGTTTGGCTACTCTAATTATCTTGTTACCTTCAATTAAAATATCAGTATTAGCCCTTCTGTCAACTACACCCATTTCATCTCCACTGAGTGGCTTCAATGTGGGTCTAGGCGTAACAACCTCTGATGCACCGCGTAAAAGATACACTCTTGGCTATAGAGGGAAGGTCATAAAGACCTTACTTCATTGAAGCTCTAATGCTAGAGATGAAAGTCTTCAGAGAATCGCC
>CAZVIT010000070.1:0-5445 GCA_964626865.1 uncultured archaeon
GTAATGGTCTCACAAATGGTAACGGACTTACAAACGGTAATGGACTTACAAACGGTGCCGGAATTGGAGGTTACTCAAGAGTTCCTGTCATTGCATCTGTAAATCGTAACGCAGCATTTGCTGGAGCTGCCGCATTCTTACTTATTTTTGCTGGAATTTCATTACTTTTATTATGGGAATCTGAAGAAGAATCTGATATAACTGTTGATGGAGAAATTAGCGATTGGGTAGGTATAACACAAACTGAACAAGAAGCAAATAATGTTGAAAGTTCAAATATTGATATCATCAGCACTAGTGCTTACACTGATACAATTTATTTGTCTTTATTAACTACTACTGAAGAACCTATTTTTGCATCTTCTGAAGGTAAAACTATTAGAATTTTAATTGATTCTGATAATTCTGCTGAAACTGGATACTCCTTGCCAGGAGTAGGCGCAGATCAGATGATTGAAGTATACGGTAAAGGGCAAACTGTACTCAGCTCTGTTCTTTATTCATTCAATGATAACAGAGATTCAAACGACTGGAATGGATTTTTTGCATTAAGTTCTGTAAACTCTAGGACAAAAGGTGTAAACACTGAAGTCCAGGTTCCACTTTTTGATTTAGGTGTTGCAAGTTCTGATGAAATGAAATTTGTTTGGCAAACTACAGATAACAATAATGCAATAGATTTAGCTGATAATGTTGTTAGTTTGAATAATGAAGGTTTTTCACTTTCATCTACTATTGAAAGTATGGTTTCTGAAGCAAATTCAGACAACATAGGTGAAGGTATTGTTATCGATGGATATTTCGGCGACTGGAATAGTATTGAAAAACAATTTGATACAATAAGTAGTGCAGAATCTGAACATATAACTTTAGAACAATATGCTGCCGTTGAAGATAATGAAAAACATTTCATGTATATGAATGTAAAAGGTAATATCCTAAACGGAATTTCTGTACCTTCATATTATGCAAAGTCAATGCCAGATATGAAAACTGGATCTTATAGCGGGTATGAACCAGTAGGTGTTTCAAACCAAGAAACTGTAGAATTGCCAGTTATAACTGGTGAAGATACAATTTATGTTTTAATAGATACTGACAACGATTATACTACTGGATATTCTTCAATCGGTACTGGAATCGGTGCTGAAAAGATGATAGAAATTAAAGGAGTGCATGGAATTATAACTCTAAGAGTAATGAAAGAATGGACTGGAAGCGAAACCAATGATTGGGCTTGGTCTGATGGTCAAATTATAGATGCAGCTGCTGTAGGTAGTGAGCTAGAATTAGAAGTTGCTGAAGGTAAATACTGGATACACATTATTGGATGGAATGGTGATGAAGAGTCATCAAGTGATTTCAGTATGAATAATGAGCAAGGAAGATTCGCAGATATGGGATCTTCTTGTATAGCATATTACAGATTTAACTCGGATTCAAGTGATAAATGTACTGATGATACAACCTCATTAACACTACATGGTGACGCAAGTGTTTCATCTGCTGGTAAAATGGGCAATGGTTTAACTCTCGATGGAAGTGGTGATTATGCACAAGCTAGTGATGATGGTGATTTTGTTATGAATGCTGATTGGAGTATTGAAGCTTGGATTAAGGCTGACAGTACCTCTTCAGGAACTATTATTGCTATAGCTGATGGAGACGGAACTGAAGAAGATGATGAATTATCTATTCATTTCAATGATGCAAATCGTTTAGAGGTATGTGGTGGTGGTGATACATGCGCTTCAACTGCTGAAACGTTCTCTACTGACGTTTGGTACCATATCGCAGTTACTCACGATTACTCCAATTCTGTCTTAAACGACATTGATATTTACATTAATAATAAAAGAGTATCCGAAAACAACGGACTTCCGGATCTCGATTCAAACAACGCTGGAAATGACATCATAATTGGAAAAGGTGACGAAGACGATGCTACAGCTACATTTGATGGAATCATTGATGAAGTAAGAATACTAGATTATCAATCTATGGCTTTTGCTGGTGGTTTAATGATAACTAAAGTCGAAACGGCAGGCAGTGGTGGTACAATTACAATTATGAACACAGCAGGCACTTCCATAGATTTAGACGGCGTTCGATTAATGAAGAACTCTGTTGCAGATACCCAGTGCGCATCATTATCAGGAAGTCTAGATGCTGGGGCAACAACTACAGCTACATGTAGTAGTTTGAACGTAGATGGAATGGTATACCTAGCAGACATGGACGGCGATAATGACGGTAGTAACGAAGGAAGCACCGATACGAAATTCTGGGTACTCGATGGAGTATGCTGGAATAATGGTGCTGGAAGTGTAGGATCTTGTGACGGTCCCAGTGACGCAATAATTGCTGCAGGATTATGGGCTGAAGATACATATGTAAATGATGCCAATGAAGTAGGTATACAATTAAAAACTGCCGGAAATAATGATCAGGGAGTTAATGATTGGGAAGCTATTCCTGAATTCGGAACATTATTGATGCCAATAGCATCAGTTCTATTGATTGTAGGATACAACTACAGAAGAAGAGAAACTGAAGCTTAAATTAAATTCCAAGTAGTTCGATCTGAAGTATCTTGAATTTCAACGCCTAATTTGTTCAATTCATCCCGTATAGAATCTGATTTAGACCAATCTTTAGCAGCCCTAGCTTCATTTCTCTGATTTATTAAATCTTTAATTTTAGCTTCGAAATCCGAATCAATCTTTTCTTTGCTGAAGAGTCCTAATACGTCACCACCCAATCTAGAAAATAACTCAACTAATTTTGATTGTAAATCATCAGTCAAAGAATCTAATTCATAGCCATTAACAAATCTTGAAAATTGAAAAAGCACAGCTAGTGCTTCTCTGGTATTAAAATCATCATCCATAGCATTTGAGAAATCTAAATAACATGAATCTATAGACTGAACCAACTCATCTGGTTTCTCAGTTCCTGATTTGGTAGCTGATTTTAATCGATTAAAAACGCCCTCAAGTCTTTTGTACGCAGAAACTGATTCATCTAAATTAGAATCACTAAAATCTATCGGTGATCTATAATGTCCATTAAGTAAATAAAATCGTAGAACTGACGCTGAATATTCTTTCATGATATCTCTTACTAGGAAAAAATTATCTAATGACTTAGACATTTTCTCATTATCTATTGTCAAATGACCTGAATGAAGCCAGTAATTAGCCATGGGTGAATGGCCTGTATGGCATTCTGTTTGCAATACTTCCGATTCATGGTGTGGAAATCTCAAATCTATTCCTCCGCCATGAATATCAAAATTCTGGCCCAGATATTTCAAGGACATTGCTGAACATTCTATATGCCAACCTGGCCTACCTTTTCCCCATGGACTGCTCCAGCTAGGTTCCCCTTCTTTAGCTCCCTTCCAAAGGACAAAATCTGCAGGATGCTTCTTTCGCCCATCTACTGCGACTCTAGAACCTGCCTTCATCTCCTCTATTTTTTGGCCTGTCAAAGTTCCAAATTTATCTGAGGCCGATATTACATTAAAATATACATCTGGGGCTAAAGCCCCTTCTACAGGTTCTGTAACATAGGCATTGCCTTTCTCAATCAAATCTGATATAATAATAGTCATCTCTTCAATGTTATCTGTAGCTTTTGGCATACTTGTAGGAACATGTACCTGTAATTTTGCTAAATCTTGACGTGTTCTGTCAATATATTTTTTAGTAAGATCTTCAAACTTAATTTTTTCTTGGTTTGCTCTATTGATTATTTTATCATCAATATCTGTATGGTTTTGAACAAAATTAACCTCATAACCACTATACTCTAGCCATCTACGTATTACATCAAATGCAATGTAAGTTCTTGCATGGCCCAAGTGCATATCATTGTAAACCGTCAAACCACAGACATACATGCCCACTTTCTTTTCGTCTATAGATTTAAAATCTTCGACTTTGCGTGTGGCTGTATTGTACACTCTGAGCACAAGTTTGTAAGGACAGGAGATTAAAACTGTCTGCCTTGATGTTTTAATGCCTGAATTACCTGAAGTTGATTCATACCGAACTGGTCTTGATAAAATGATTAAAGGATGGAAACTCAAAGGAGGAAAATCAATATGGCCAAAGGCTTGCACTGATGATTTTGAGATAGTGAAGAATCAGACGATTACAGGATTTGACAGGCGTGGAAAGTACCTTATTATTAATTTAACAGAAGATTATATTGTCATTCATTTACGAATGACTGGAAGAATTGATATTGCTGATAAAACTCCAAAATACACTACCGTAGAATTTAATTTTGAAAATGACCAAAAAATGTGTCTTGTAGATTACAGAAAATTTGGGAAAGTTTGGATTACCGATGCTGTAAAACCAATCGTAAAAAATCTTGGAGTAGAACCATTAAGTCGGAAATTTACATTAAATAAGTTCAAAAAACTACTAAATAAAAGAAGTGGAACTATCAAACCACTGCTTCTAAATCAGGCGTTCATAGCTGGAATAGGAAATTATTTGGCTGATGAAATTCTATTCAGATCTAGCTTACACCCTTTGAGAAAGGCTAATACATTATCAAAAGAAGAGATAAAGAAATTACATAATTCAATAAAACATATAATAACAAAGTCTATTGATTACGGAGGGACTACTTTCCTAACTTTCAGAGGACCTGAAGGAAAAAAAGGTGAATTCTGGAAAAAATTGCAAGTTTTCCGGAAAACTGGTGAACCCTGTCCACATTGCAAATCTCCAATAAAAAGAATTGTTGTTGGTCAAAGAGGAACTCACTATTGTGAAAACAAACAAAAACTCTAAAAAATATTGATTAATATTATATAGAGTCTTAACAGTCGTGATATCTCGAGGTTAGAAACCATGATGGCTGCTAAGAAAGTATCAAAGAAGATTGTTGTCCTAGGTGACCCTGCTGTAGGAAAGACTAGTTTGATTCGTCGATTTGTTATAAACGCTTTTGACGATAAATATTTAACTACAATTGGAGCAAAGATCGTAAAGAAAGAAGTTCAACTAAGATCTGGTGGAGCTAAACCAGACATAGATGTTACATTAATGATTTGGGATGTTGCTGGACAAAAGACATTAGGTAATGTTAAACAAGCATACTACCGTGGTTCAGAAGGTGCAATGATTGTTTGTGATATAACAAGACGTGAAACCTTACTATCTACTATTGATTGGATTAAGACCTTGATGCAAGTTACAGGTGAAATTCCCGTCGTTCTTCTTGCAAACAAATGTGATTTGATGGATAAAGCATTATTTGGTGAAAAAGAAATGTCTGAAGTTTCTAAGAAATTGAATGCTCCATTTATGATGACATCTGCAAAAGATGGACGTAATGTAGGTGAAGCTTTCCAAAACATTTCGGAAAGTATGGTTGAGGGAATGTAAGAAGGGCCAGAAGCCCTATGGACGATTTCTACGACAC
>CAZVIT010000071.1:0-5405 GCA_964626865.1 uncultured archaeon
AGCTTCCACAGCTTCTTCCACAACAGTATCAGCTTCCACAGCTTCTTCTACAACAGTTTCAGCTCCCATGTCATCAAAAGAATCCATATCCCAATCACTAGTACTTTCTACAATGTCAATCTCAGCCACAATAGGCTCAGCCTCTAGAACTGCAGGCTGGGCAGCTACAACAGCTGGTTCAGTCTCCATAATTTCAAATGAATCTTCAATTTCAACAACAGCAGGTAAAGTACTAATTTCTTCTTCATAATCACAAGAAATGCATAGAGTTGTATTTTCATTTAGATAACTAAAGACGGCATTACAATTTCTACAAATCTTTATTTTTTCATTACCAAGATTATCCAGAAATTCTCTTACATTTCCATATTTTCCAGGGGAATTAGACATTTTTTTATTTCATCTCCAGATAAATGAGTTAATACTCTTTCTAACGAGTGATTCAGTGTATATAAAATATTCAGTTAAATTTTTCTAACTCACTAATAATTTTATCGGCAGAGTTTCCGTCCCCGTATAGCTTGGGATGCATATTGGGTATTTTCCATTTCATTACAGATTCTAACAAATTACCTTTTCCAGGAATGATTAGGCTATTCCATCCTGTATTGATAGTTTCTTTCCATTCCGTTTCAGTTCTAAGAGTATAACATGGTTTTTTCCAAAGATATGCTTCTTTCTGAATTCCTCCAGAGTCGGTTAAGACTCCTTCACTTTTAGAAATTAGTGCCTGAAAATCTAAATACCCTTGTGGAGGAATTAAAATTAATTTATTATTATTTACAATTTCCATTTTCTCTAGAATTTTTTTGGTGCGTGGATGGACTGGAAATATGATGCATTTGTTTAAACTTAAGACTTGTTTAATCATCCAATTGAGCATTTCAGGTTCATCTACAGAAGCTGGTCTATGTAGTGTTAACAAATAATAATTATCTTTTTCAATATTGTATTCAGTGAAAACATTGTCAGATAATTTATTTTTGAAATATAAAAGAACATCAGCCATCAAGTCACCAGTTTTTATTGCTCTATTCTCCAAGCCCTCGTTTTTTAAATTAATCATTCCAGTATCTGAAGGTACGAAAAGTAAATCAGAAATGTGGTCAGAAACAATACGATTTATTTCTTCAGGCATATCTCTGTTAAATGATCGGAGACCAGCCTCAATATGCGCGAGCTTTATGTTCATTTTAGATGCAGTTATAGATGCTGCAATGGTGGAAGTTGTGTCCCCAAATACAACTACCCAATCAGGTTTGTGAGTATTTAACTCATTTTCTAAACCTATAATAATATTACTAATTTGTTTTGTTTGACTATCAGGTCCAATTTCCAGATTTACATTTGGTTTTTTCAATCCGAGTTCATCAAAAAAAATGTCTGACATATTTTTATCATAGTGTTGCCCAGTGTGAATAGTTCTAATTGAATGTCCTAGTTTTTCACATTTTGTTAGAAAAGGAGCTAATTTGATGAACTGAGGTCTTGCCCCAACAACACATGCAATCTTCACTTATGTTTATAGCTAAAGGGGTTCAAAACATTTTAGTCTATATCATAGAATTATGATTTGTAAATGTGGTTTAAGATTTTTTCACATATATCCCACGAATATTTTGTGGCACACTTACTTGAATTTTCTTTATATTTTTTTTCTTTGCTTGAATCACTAAAAAATTGTATTATAGAATCAGCAACAATTCTCGGGTCACTTGAATCAACTATCATTCCGCATTGATTTTTCATAATAATCTTTCTGATTTCAGGCAGATTACTTGATATTATAGGTAAACCACAAGCCATATACTCAAAAAGTTTATTTGGCAATCCTATTTTATTATTATAATGAGTGGGCTTGTTCATTATAATTCCTAAATCAGCCAGTGCTAGGTATGGAGCCATTTTGTCATAATCAATCCATCCAGTACTGATTATATTTTCTTTATGATTAGTTAGAAATTCTTCAATTCCTTTGCTCCATCCTGTTTTTTCTATTTCACCTCCCAATACAACAAATACTAAATTAGGTATTTTTTCAAGAACAATATCTAACGAGGATAGAATAAGACCCATTCCTCTTCCTTTTTTAATTCCACCCTGATAAATTAGTATTTTTTTATTATTGTAAAGTCTACTGACGTTATTGTCTTTTAGGTTTGAATTAAAGAGTTTAGATGGAGGGAAATTTGGTAAAATTACAGTTTTTTTGTATTTCCTATATTTTTTTACTAATGGTGGAGTTATAGTTATTATTGTGTTCGTATTTCTTATTCCCAAATTTATTAGAAGGTTTATAATTTGTTTTAATGCCTTGTTTTCCTTAACTCTTCCATTTGCATCAATTTTAGTACTAATTAATGAGGGATAATCCTCATGACAATCCCAAATAATTTTATTTGCAGTTACTATTTTTAATATAATTGAGTATAATAACGGATTGAATTCATGGCAATGGAATATACTATAATTCCCTTTTAATGCATGGTGAATTATTTTTAAGGCGGTAACACCCGGTATTTTACTTTTTTTAATACAATGAATTTTAATGTCTTCCATTTCTTTTGTGAGTGTCTCGACATGGGGAGTAATAATTTCAACTTCATAACCTATGTTTTTTAGAGATATTGCTTCTTTCCAGACTCTTTGATCCATTGGTTTCAATAGTTCTCTGTCGCAAATTACACCAACTTTTGTCACATAAGCTCATGGACGTGCTTCTAAAGTATGATTGTCAGTTTACTAAAGAATCTGAATTATTGGCAACAGACCTAAAAGCCCACCCTGATGGCAGATTAGAAATGAATATTAGTATGGTGCTAGGAACAGATTATTTGCATCCCGTTTTAGATGGGCGTGTTGCACGTGAAGCTGCAGTATTAAATGAATTAGGCCATAAAGTTACAGTAATTTGTTGGGCTCGATCAGTATCTGGAGAGCCTATTTCAGCCCCTGAAATAGAAGTTGTGAATAATATAAATGTACATCGTATTTTTTCACCAGTTTCAAAGCCAAAAGAACCATTAATAAAACGTATTTTTCAACATATTAAAGCTAAACGTCTTCTTTCCTCAGCTCTCGATGGAATAGAATCAGATGTTATTCATTTCCATGATTTAGACACAGCGGTCATATCACTTCTCAAGGAGCATTCACAGCCTTGGATTTATGATGCACACGAGGATTATGCAGGGATGATCTCGCATCTTCCGTGGCCCTTACCAGCATTAGCAACATTTATGGAAAAGATATTAGTTAGAAAATCAGATGCAGTGATTACAGTTTCTCCTTCAATTATGAGTCGTTTAGCTTTTTATGGTCCAAAGCGCAGGTTAATGATTTTAAATTCTCGTAGTAGAGAACATTTTTCAAAGAAATTCATTTCTGATGAATTTCGTAAAGAATATGGAATTTCTCCAGATAAATTACTATTACTTTATATTGGAAGTTTGGGTCCAGGCCGCTCTATAATGGAAGCTATAAATGCTGTAGAGAATAGCACAAATAATCACTTACTTTTAGGAGGACACGGTATTTGGTCAGCTAAGGTTAATGATGCCATTAGTAATTCAAAAAATGTAACTTTTCTGGGTACAGTACCTTCCAATCAATTACCTAAATATTTTTCAGTGTCAGATGTTATATTGGGATTAAGAGATCCACAAGTTCCAGATCACGCAATATCGATGCCGAATAAATTTTTCGAGGCTGCGGCAGCAGGCCGACCTCTAATAGCTTCACATGGGACCTTAGTTGGGGAAATGGTTTCTAAACATAATATAGGAGTATTAGCAGAATATGGTAATGTTGATAGTTTGCTAAAATCATTAAAGGGTCTGGAAGATAGTAAGGCACGGGAAAGATATGGAAGAGCAGGTGTTAATTTAGTGAATGGAGAATTTGGTTGGAAATGGCAGGCTCGTAAGCTTAATTTGTTGTACAATAATTTGGTAAGAAAATGAGTTTTGCACCAGGTCACATTAGCCTGACTTTTGCAATACATTCGAATACAAACCCTATAGAAATGGGTTCTACAGGACTAGGAATTGTTTTGCCTCAGGGAGTTTATTGTTCAATTATTGAGGAGAATAAAAAAGATAATAATAATCTAATTATTGTTGAAAATGAGGTAATAGATGATCCAGTAGTTTCTAGAGCAATAGAATTATTAGGATATGGAAACAATGGTTTGTCAATATATTTGAGAAGAGATCTACCAATTGGAGCAGGATTTGGTATTTCAGGAGCATCAGCTTTAGCAGCCTGTCTTGAATTGGACAAGAATTTACACAATTGCGTTTTAGCAGCCCATCAGGCTGAAGTAGAATACAAAACGGGATTAGGAGATGTTGTAGCTATTTCTTCAGCACTTTCAGTAGGTAATTTTCCATTAATTGTGGAGAGAAAAGCACCTGGAGCCAATGGTGAAACTGCAACTTATAGCGTAAAGAACAAAATAGCTGTTTGTATTTCAGGTTTGGGTAGAAACACATCAGAAATAATATCGAGTCCTGAATGGTCTGAGATAATTAATGCAGTATCTTCAAACTTGAACAGTATAGATTATGAGATTCGTTCAGTCATAAAAGCTGGTCGTATTTTTACGGAGAAATCAGGACTAATTAATGAAAATCTGGCTGAAATTTTAGACTCAATACCTTTAGGTGCAGTTTCTTCAGTTGCACATTTAGGAACTTCAATTGTTGCAGTTTCTGATAATATTACAGAATTGACAAATTGTTTAGAAAAATATGGAGAAGTACGAATTTACTAAACAGATGGTTTATTCACCTTATTTGAAAATTGGGAACTGGGTATAAATTTTGTTAAATTATCCAAAAGGCCTTCTTTGCTTGGACTTGCAGTAAGAATATTGTCTAGAACTTCTTTAAGGGTTGACACAGGTATTACTTCAATAATGTCTTTGTATTTCGACTCAAGCAAAACGTCTTGGGCATTCATTGAAGGGATAAGTACTTTAGTAACTCCAGATTCAGCAGCAGCTTCAATTTTTGCAGTTACACCTCCAACAGGTAAGACTTGTCCTCTAACACTTAGGGATCCAGTCAGGGCAACAGTTTGATCAATTTCTGCATTTTCTAAAGCTGAGATGACTGCCGTTGCGATAGATACAGACGCAGAATCTCCTTCAACACCTTCATAGGCTCCAACAAATTGAACGTGTATGTCATATTTTGAGATATCTTCTCCGGTATATTTTTTGATTAAAGCTGAAACATTTTCCACAGCCTCTTTTGCAATTTCTCCTAATTTCCCAGTAGCTATAACCCTACCATGATTCTTGTATTGTGCAGGAGTGACTTCAGCTACAATAGGCATCAAGATTCCGGCCATTTCAGCCATTCCCGAATTAGCTCCCATTACAGCAAGACCATTTACCATTC
>CAZVIT010000072.1:0-2443 GCA_964626865.1 uncultured archaeon
CCAACTTTTAGAGCATCATCAGGCTCAGGTTCTCCATCTTTATGCCTAAAAAAAACTAAGGCATAACCTAACCAAGCTATAACCAAAACACCTACCAAAACAGACCAGATAAACATCTGCCATACTAATCCACCGTAACCCGAGCTAGTGCCTCCAAAGTTATCCCAGATAGTAGGATTCTCAAAGTAAATCAGGTCGTGAATTAGCGACATTTTTTTCCTTTTAAAAGTAAACTACGTTTTGTATATAGAATGCTATTATTAAAGATGGTTATGATTCTATTATATATGAGGTATCAATTACCAAAAAAATAAAGAACGTAAAAAGGTATATGTTTGAAAATTTAAATAATGCCCAAGCCTCATTTTCAGATTTAGTTTTTGTCAAATTATATGCAAGGTATACAAAATATGTAGACAAGCCAAATCCTGAGATTAGGAAAATCAATCCAGTATTTCCATAAATTACAATTAAAGCTGAATTAAGCACAAGGCAAATGCAATATCCTAAAATATGATTTCTAGTAACATTTTCACCTTTGACTACGGGTAGCATTGGAACTCCAGCTTCTCCATAATCTCGTCTTTTTGAAAGAGTTAGAGCCCAGAAATGCGCGGGTGTCCAGAGAAAAATAGTTACCACCATCAGCCAAGGCAACAATTCATTAATTTCGTTTGAGGCTGCAGCCCAGCCTATTGCAGGAGGTGTTGAACCAGCCAAACCTCCAATAACAATATTTTGGGGAGTTCTTCTCTTAAGAATCATGGTGTATATTATAGTATAAAATAGTGCACTTAATGCAGTGATAATGCCAGCATTAAGATTAGCTAGCATAGTTACTAGAATTATTCCTCCAGTTGATATGCCAATTCCAAAAAATAGAGCATGATTTGCAGAGATGAAGCCAGATTGTATTGGTCTATTTTCAGTTCTTTCCATTAGTGGATCAATATCTCTTTCATACCACATGTTTACAGCCATAGATCCTCCACTTGCCATAGTTCCACCAATCAAAACAATTAGAGAGGTCGTAATGCTGTCAACATAGGTTCTTCCGGAATCATAACCTTCTCTAAAGTCATAAGTGAAAATTCCACAGAGTGCAGTTATTTGCAGTAGAAAAACGACTCTTGGTTTCATCAGAATCCAATATATTTTCAGTAAAGAGGGTTTAACTTGTGTCATTTCTTTTCCTAAGTGTAGTTAAATTAGCTAGTACATATGTTGAAGCTAGTGTTAGAAAAACACAAGCACCTATAAGTAAATGTAATAGTGAAATCCATCCAAGAAAAACACCATCAACAGCAGTGACAACATATAATCCACCTAGAAAAATATTGATGGCGTAAAATCCTATTGCAATGTTAATCATTTTTCTTAGAATATTGTTGGGATTATTTATTTCATTTTTTACTTCTTTCCAAAGATAATAAAGCATCCCTGCGACAGCAATTGCAGATAACCTATGTCCATAATTAAGTATAATTCCGAATTTTTTCAAAGTAGGCAGTATTGAATTTTGGCACAGAGGCCATCCTTTGTAGAAACCCATGTCACAAGCAGCTCTATGATAACTTGTAGAAAGATATGCCCCTATCATAAGTTGTAAAAGAACAATAAGAGTTAGATACCAAATATATTTTTTCAATCGTTCGCTTACTTCAAGTAATTTGATATGGTGAGGCAATCCGCTCTGTTCTTGCCACCATACGAATCCAACAGTTATGAGAGATATTGTAAAAATTAGAGCCATAAATAGATGTAATGATACGGTCCAGGGCGCATTGTCCAAATCTACAGTTACATATCCTAATATGGCTTGCAAAATAAGGAACATACTAGGAACAAAATGTATTCGGTACAATCTATTTCCTATTTTATCTCTCAGTGACCACGCAGTATAGTGACTATATGCAACAAGAATTCCAATGACTGCCACTAATCCTCGATGTGACCATTCGGTGAAAATTTGATATGAAGTATATCTATGGTTTTCTCCTCTTGAATCTATTTCATCTGGATTTTCACTCCACCATTTTTCTTGATCTTCAGCAGAAACATCAAATCCTAAAGTACCGAAACATGTAGGCCAGTCTGGACAACTTTCTCCAGCATCGTTGATACGTATCCAACCTCCAGTAGTAATAATCAAAAAAGCAATCAATGCTAATCCGAAAGGAATAATGTGTGAGCGGTACCAGGCCACCATGTGATTTTACGACAGACTTAGGTTATTATACTTTGTTTGGCAATATTGTATAAATAAGGTAAGCTTAACCACTATTATGTCAAGAGCACTAATTGCTTTATTTTTAGTCGCGTCACTTGTTTCTGGAGTTTTTTCATTTATTCCAAGTAGTAGCGCAGAATATGATGAAGAATTTTACGAATATCAACCATATTTACAATATGATTTTCATCTGCACGAATTAGACCAGAAGAA
>CAZVIT010000072.1:2543-5288 GCA_964626865.1 uncultured archaeon
TACATGCGTAGAGAATATTCCAATGAAGAGTCTGAAACCTTTAGAAAACTCTTGGTAAAAAATTATCAACTTTTTATTCTTGATAAACAATATCGAAAAGAAGTTAGTCAAGTACTTGGTGATGTAACAAATGGTACTGTAGATACAGATGATGCGCTAGAAAATATTTCAAATATAACAAATTCATATGATGGTAAGGCTAAAATGCTGATTAAAGAAGATGCAACTCTTGAAAATTTAGTTACTTTAGAAATGATTACTTGGGTTCGTGATAATTTCATCATAGAGTCTATGGTAGATGGAGTTCCACGTGGTTTAATGTCTCAACGCTTAGTTAAGGTCAATGAAACAATTGCAAAGAGCGATAATTCAGCTGAAAAATTAGGAGTAATTCAGCATGAAATGTTGAAGGATCACTATGAACCCAGAGAGATAACTTCAGGAGGCCCATCCTTAACGATAAATGGCATTGAAGCTCAATGGGAAAATTGGGAATTCGAGAGTGTTGGTCCCACATCAAGTCTTTTGGGTAGTTTTTCAGATAAATCAGATAAGAGATTATGGATTGGTCAATGGATGCATGTAACTTTCCCAAATAGCACTCATACACTAGGAGATCATACTATGAAATTCGAATGGCCAGATGAAGATTTTAAAGGTAAAGAAACAAATTTTCATGTAAGTTTAGGATATGGAGAGGTTTTTACAAATATTAATGTAGAAGGTAACGATTACCATTCTGATGGTTCACCTTCAGATTGGTTTAGTTTTAATACAAATGACAACAACACCGTAGGAACATTTACAGCAGACTTTACCCAAGGCTTTCCAGATTATGACGGACTTGATTGGTCAGAGGCAGTTGATTATGCTTCAGGATTAACTTATGAAGGCTCAAGTGGGCATTTAGCAACAATAACCACAAAAGAGGAGGCCGAGTTAGTTTATTCTATATTAGATGGACATTCTTATTGGCTTGGAGGTTTTCATAATTTAAATAGTCAAGAGTATTCGGAGCCTTCAGGAGGATGGGAGTGGATAACAGGAGAGACTTTCAATCATGACATATGGGGAGAGGGAGAGCCTAATGAGGCCGGACCTGAAGACTGTTTGGAAGTTTGGGGTTTCGATAAGTTTGTAAATGATAATCGTTGTCACATGGGTTGGATGGGATTTGTTGTAGAGTATGAAATGGAGGGCACTAATCATTATGAGGCATACATTCCACAATGGGAATGGGATGACGCTAATGAAACAGACATAATGACTTATGTTTTAGCAATTCCTATGACAGATAAAGAAAGGAATGATATTCTGAAAGAGCAGGGCGATCCTGATGCAGATAATGATGGAATTGTTGATGAATTTGATGAGGATGATGATAATGATGGAATCGTAGATGAAAATGACATGGATGATGATAACGATGGTATCGATGATATTAGCGACAGATGTCCAGGTACTCCAGCAGGAGAAGCAGTGGATGTAGAAGGTTGTTCATCTTCACAAATTCTTAAAGAAATAAGTGGAGATGATGATTCATTACCAAGTCTAAGTTTCATCTTAGCTTCAATATCAATTGGTTTAATTGCTATTATTAGAAAACCAAGAAATTGATTTTATGAAATCTATTGACTTCTCTAGATTATCAGATTACATCGATAAACAATGGGATGAATCAGCATTGCCAAGTCTTTGTGATTTTATAGAAATTCCAGCTTTATCTCCTTCGTTTGATCCTGATTGGGAAGAAAATGGATATTTGGATGCAGCTATTGAGACGTTTGTTTCTTGGGTTAAAAGTTTACCTTTAGAAAAAGTAACTATATCGGTACATCGTTTAAAAAATCGTTCTCCACTTCTTCTAATTACGATTGATGGGGATATCAATAATGAAGTTTTATTTTATTCTCATTTAGACAAACAACCTGAAGCAACTGGCTGGTCAAAAGGCAAGGGCCCCTGGAAGCCAGTTATCGAAGATGATTGGTTATTTGGAAGGGGTAGCGTAGATGACGGATACGGAGGATATACAGGAATATTATCAGTATTAGGTCTTCAAGAGCAAGGAATTTCTCATCCAACCTGTCGTTTTCTTATTGAAACAGGAGAGGAAAGTGGTTCTCCAGATTTAGAATTATATTTAGATGAGCTAAAACCACAGTTAGGAACTCCTGATTTAGTTATAGTTTTAGACACTGGAGGCATGGATTATGATAGATTATGGATTACACAAAGTCTTAGAGGAATAGTAGCAGGTACACTTTCGGTGAAAGTTTCTTCAGTCGGGGTTCATTCAGGACACGGTAGTGGAGTCATGCCTTCCTCATTTAGGTTAGCAAGACAACTATTATCAAGATTAGAAAATGAAAAAACAGGAGAAATCTTACCTGAATGGTTGCATTTAGAAATAAATGATGAAATGAAGAAAACTTGTTCAGAAATAGTGAAGATGAAGGGTGATGAAATGAATGATTTCCCACTTCTTGAAGGTGTAAAAAAACAAGTTGAAGATCCGTTGGATATATTTATGACAATGAATCTCAAACCAAGCCTTTCAGTAATTGGAGCTGATGGCATACCTCCAATAGCTTCAGCAGGCAATGTTCTAAGAACTAATACAGATTTGAAAATTTCCATTAGAACACCACCAGGGATTGATACATCTGTAGTTGCAGAGAAAGTACAAAAATTACTTGAAGAAAATACACCAAATGGTGCTCACGTTACGGCTAAGATGACAGA
>CAZVIT010000073.1:0-5276 GCA_964626865.1 uncultured archaeon
ATGCTGTACGAAGAGACGTCTTGACAAACAAAATAATGCATGCAATGGCAACTGGTAATTGGACAGGAGGGCGTGCTGGTGTTTCTCAATTATTAGATAGAACATGTAATATGTCAACTCTCTCACATTTACGAAGAGTCATCTCTCCATTAACACGATCTCAGCCTCATTTTGAAGCTCGTGATTTGCACCCTACTCAATTCGGTAGATTGTGTCCAAATGAAACGCCTGAAGGGCAAAATTGTGGTTTAGTTAAAAATTTAGCTTTAATGGTTGATGTTTCTGAGAATGTACCAAGTCCTCTCATTATGGACACTATAACAAATTTAGATATTCAGGATATTGATAAAGCAAAACCCGATTGGGGTAAAGTGTATTTCAATGGAGATTTAATTGGTGCTCACAAAGCCCCTAAAGATCTTGTAAAAGAGATGATACAAAGAAGAAGACAGGGTCTGATTAGTAATGTTGTAAATGTAAGATATGATAATTCTTTAAATGATGTAATCATTAATAGTGATCCTGGGAGAATAAGAAGGCCACTAATGGTTGTAAAAAGAGGAAACAAATTAAGCATCAAAAATAGTGAGATTGAAGCTCTGAAGAATGGAAAGCTACTCTGGAATGACTTGATTACTAAAGGAGTAATTGAATATATAGATGCTGAAGAAGAAGAAAATTGTCTTATTGCATTAAACACCGATTATTTGACTAATAATAAGAAAACACATCGCTACACACATATGGAGGTTGATCCATTAACTATTTTGGGAGTTGCTACCTCTAATGTTCCATTCCCTGAACACAATTCTGCTCCACGATGTACAATGGGTGCTGGTATGTCCAAACAGTCATTAGGAATGGGGCAAGCGAATTACAGAATAAGGCCTGACACCAGAGGGCACTTGCTGCATTATGCACAGAGACCTATGCTTCAAACTGAAGCTATGAAATACAATACCCTAAGAGCTAGACCTGCTGGACAAAACCTAGTTGTTGCAGTCATGTCTTATCATGGGTACAACATGGAAGATGCTTTAATTTTCAACCGAGGTTCAATAGATCGGGGAACTGGAAGATCTACTTTTGTCAGAACATATATGTCTGAGGAAAGAAGATATCCTGGCGGCCAAGAAGATCGATTTGTTATTCCAGGTCCTGAAGTTCGTGGGGCACGTTCTGAAGAAGCTTATTTTTATCTTGAAGAAGATGGGTTAATTTATCCTGAAATAGATTTAAAAGGTAAAGAAGTTCTAATTGGAAAAACGAGTCCTCCAAGATTCTTAGCTGAACCTACTGATTTTCTAAGTCCTCAAAAAGTTCGAGAATCATCTTTAACTGTGAGACATGGAGAAAAAGGAACTGTAGATTCTGTTATGCTTTCTGAAACTGAAAATGGTTCTAGAATTGCTAGAATTAGAGTAAGGGACCAACGTGTTCCTGAAATGGGCGATAAATTTGCAAGCAGACACGGTCAGAAAGGAGTCATTGGTCACATGGTTCCTCCTGAAGGTATGCCTTTCACTGAAGACGGTATAACTCCTGATTTAATCATTAATCCTCACGCAATTCCTTCCCGAATGACTGTTGCACATGTTCTTGAAATGATAGGTGGAAAAGTAGGCAGTATGGAAGGTCGTGCTGTAGATGGAAGTGCATTCTCTGGAGAAAAAGAAAATGATTTGAGAGAAGCATTATCCCAATATGGATTAAAACACAGTGGAAGAGAAGTTCTGTATGATGGGCAGACTGGCCGCCGTATAGATGCTGAAATATTTGTTGGTGTTATTTATTACCAAAAATTACACCATATGGTCTCTGGAAAAATGCATGCCCGATCAAGAGGGCCTGTACAGCTTCTAACAAGACAACCTACTGAAGGTCGTGCTAGAATGGGTGGATTGAGATTTGGAGAAATGGAACGTGATTGTTTGATTGCTCACGGAGCCTCGATGGTTATCAAAGATCGTTTACTTGATGAAAGTGATAAAACTGTACAATATGTTGATAGTCAATCTGGACATATAGGTTACTTGGATAGAAGAGGTGTTCTAACATCTCCAATGGGAGATAATACCTCCATTTATCCTGTGTCTATGTCTTATGCATTTAAATTACTATTAGAAGAACTTAAATCGCTTGGAATTGTTGCTAGATTAAGATTGGAGGATTTATCATGAGGGAAATGATTCCAAAGAAAATTGGTAAAATCGATTTTGCTTTAATGGGTCCAAAAGAAGTTCGCAAATTATCTGCAACTAAAGTAATTACTGCAGACACGTATGATGATGATGGGTTTCCTATCCCAATGGGATTGATGGATTTACATATGGGTGTAATTGAACCTGGATTAAGATGTAAAACAAGTGGAAGAAAAATGGATGAGGATCCAGGCCACTTTGGTCACATTGATTTAGCCATGCCCGTTATTCATTCAGGATATTCCAAAACAATTAAAGACATATTGAATGCAACTCATCCAAGTTCTGGAAGATTGATGTTGACGCAGGATAGAATTGATCATTACACTAAACAAATTAGAGCGCTTATGAATTCTGATGCTGGAACTACTGTTTCTATTGGAGGAATTGCAAAAAGAGCTATTAGAGAAGCTACAAAATCCAAAAGTTGCCCTCACTGTGGGGAACCAAAAATTAAAGTTACTTTAGACAAACCAACAACATTTAGGGAAGAAGGTCGAAAACTTACACCTAAAGAAGTTAGGTCTAGACTTGAAAAAGTACCTGACTCAGATTTATTATGTTTAGGTTTCAATCCTGAAGTAACAAGGCCAGAATACATGGTTCTAACTGTGCTTTCTGTCCCTCCTGTTCCAATGAGGCCTTCGATTACTCTAGAATCTGGTGAACGTTCTGAGGATGATTTGACTCATAAATTGGTAGACGTTTTAAGAATTAATCAACGTTTAAGAGAAAACCGTGATGCTGGAGCGCCTCAGTTAATTGTTGAGGATTTATGGGAATTATTACAATATCATATTACCACTTATTTTGATAATCAAACTGCAGGAATTCCTACTGCAAGGCACCGTTCAGGAAGGCCGTTAAAAACCATTGTTCAAAGATTAAAAGGTAAAGAAGGACGTTTCCGTTCAAACCTTTCAGGAAAACGTGTTAATTTCTCAGCCCGTACTGTGATAACTCCTGATCCTTATTTGAGTATTAACCAAGTTGGAGTTCCGGAACTTGCTGCTAGGGAATTAACTGTCCCTGTAAGAATTAATATTCATAATCTTTCTTTTATGAGAGACTTAATTAAGGAGAATTTTGTTCCAACAAACCCTGAAAAATATATTCCAGGTATAAATTATATGATTAGACCAGATGGTAGAAGAGTTAAGTTAACTGACGAAAATTGGGAATTTAATCACGAACGTCTAGAGCCTGGATTCATTGTAGAAAGACATCTAATGGATGGAGATATTGTATTATTCAACAGACAGCCGAGCTTGCATCGCATGTCAATGATGGCTCATGAAGTACGAATTATGAAAGGTAAGACTTTTAGAATAAACTTGTGTGTATGTCCTCCGTATAATGCAGATTTCGATGGAGATGAAATGAATTTACATGTTGTTCAGTCTGAAGAAGCAAGAGCTGAAGCAAGAATATTGATGAGAGTTCAAGAACACATTAGATCTCCAAGATTTGGTGGTGCTGTTATTGGGGCAATTCATGATCACATCACTGGAATGTTTCTTTTAACTCATGGAACTGCAAGTTATGATATCGATCAAACTGTAAGGGTTCTTTCTCGTGTTGATTACAAAGGAGATTTGCCTAAACCAGATTATCCTAAAGCTGAAGGTGGCCCAAGATGGTCTGGAAGGCAGATATTTTCTGTGCTTCTACCAGATGATATGAATTTGAAATACAATGCTTCCGTTTATTTTGCAGATAGAACACCTGAAGAAAATGCAGAACTAGATATGATTGTAGAAATCGTTAATGGAAATATGATTAAAGGGCCTGTAGATGGTAATTCTATATCTGCTTTCAAGGGCCGAATTCTAGAAGAAATATCAAGATTGCAAGGTTCTGATGCGGCCAGAGACTTCATCGACAAGGTAACGCGATTGGCTGTTGGAGCTTTAATGGAAACTGGATGTACTACTGGAATCGATGATGCAGATGTTCCTCAAAATGCTTTAAACCAAATTACTGAAGCTCAAATTGCAGCCGTTAAAGAAGTCGATAAACTTGTAAATGCTTATAATAAGGGAAAATTTAAACCGAAACCTGGTCGAAGTGTTGAAGAAACATTAGAAGTTGAAATTATGGGTGTTTTGGGTAGAGTTAGAGATAAATCTGGTGAAATTGCAGGATGGCACTTAGGTATGGACAATTTTGCTGTTATTATGGCTCGCTCTGGGGCTCGTGGTAGTATGTTGAACTTGTCTCAAATGGCAGGATCTATTGGTCAACAAGCCGTAAGGGGTGAAAGAATTTCACGAGGTTATGAAAAAAGAACCTTATCTCACTTCAATAAAGGAGACTTAGGTGCTGACGCAAAAGGATTCGTTAGATCTTCTTACAAAAGTGGACTATCTCCAACTGAATATTTCTTCCACTCTATGGGAGGAAGAGAAGGTCTTGTAGATACTGCAGTTAGAACCTCACGTTCAGGATATATGCAAAGACGTTTAGTTAATGCTCTTGAAGATTTAAGAGTGAAATATGATTATACTGTAAGAAATACGGCTAACACTGTTGTACAATTCCAATACGGCGAAGATTCTGTTGATCCTACAAAAAGTAAATTTGGTAGAGCTATTGATGTTGATAGCTTAATTGATGAGGTTACAGGAGGTAAATAATGGCTAGATTAGATACGATTAGGGCTCTTGAAAAAAGAGGTCTTTCTACACAACTAGCTAAGAAAACTGTAGAACTAGGGTACCAATTAGGAAGTTTGAAAAAATGTACTTTGAAAAAACTTGAAAAAGATTTTTATTACAAAGAAATTTTACAATTAATAGATGTTTCAAAAAACAATTCTATCGATAGAGATGATATAGTTGATAAAGCACTAAAAGAAGGAGATGTTTCTGATGAACCTATCACTGCAGATCAAGCTCTTAGAAGAGTTGAAAAGAAATTGGGAGTTATTTGGTCATTGCCTGAAGGATACACTATTGATGGTGTTTTAAAGAAAATATCTAGAAAGGGACAGGTTCTCTTGGGTGTTGCATTTCCTATCAATTCTAAGCAATTTAGATACCCTTTCCACGGTTATGTTTATCTTAAAACAAGAGG
>CAZVIT010000074.1:0-5238 GCA_964626865.1 uncultured archaeon
ATTGAGCTATTTTTTTTTCAAATTCGTCTACAAACTTTCCTACTGATGAAACATAGGTGGAATCAATACATTCGTTCAAATATTTCTTTTCGTTTCCAACAAATCTCGGCTCATGTAAGGGTATAAATGAATCAGTATTATAAATTTCTCTAATGAGATTTACTATACTAGAAAATTGATTATTATTGGGATTCATGTGGAATATTGTAGTAACGCTGATTCTCAGGATCTTGAATGATGCCTTCTTGAACAATTTGCTTAATTTCCTTAATTCCATCTGGAACACGCATGGTAATTTCAAAACCTAATTCTCGTTTTATTTTGTCACTATTTACTCGATAATCACGTGGATCCTCATTCTTGTTCACGTACTTTATCTTAGAGTGAGGGATAGATTTAAGTAACTCATCTACCAACATTTTCTTAGTATAGTTTTCTTGAGTGTCTCCCACATTGAATACATTGTATGCAACTTTTTCAGTCGGTGATTTTAGTACAGTAATAAACGCATTTGAAAAGTCTTTCACGTGACAATAAGGCCTCCAGAACTGCTCTCCAAAAATTACAAGCTCTCTATCAAGGGCGAGATCTTTTGTAAACTCATTTACAGTTAAATCAAATCTCATTCTTGGGGAAAGACCATATACAGTAGAGAATCTCAAAGAGGTTGGAGCAAAATCATCAGACTTTGTCATTTCATTAAGCATATACTGCTCAAATTTAACCTTTAATTCAGCATAAAGTGACACAGGGGCAAGTTTAGAATCCTCATCAAGGTATGACTCTGGGTCATCCATTTTTCCATAATTACTACAAGTAGATGCAAAAAGAAATTTAGATATTCCAATCTCCTTGCATTTATCTATTAACCATTTTGATGAATCCCAATTAGTTTTGTTTGCAAGATCTGGATGCATCTTACATGCAGGATCTCCAACTATAGCAGCTAAATGTATAACTGCATCAAAATTATTATCACTCAGAATCTTGTTAAAAGAATCCCAATCATTTACATCGCATTTAATGAATGTAAAATTTTTATTATGCCAAATATCTAATAATGACTCTCCACCAAACATTAATTTGTCAACACAAGTAACATAATAATCTTCTGAAAGAAGTTCTCTTAGCAAGCCAGATCCTACATAACCGGCACCACCAGTAACTAAAACGTGTTCCACACTTAACTCCTTCTATTTATATTTTGGATGTTATTAAAAAAAATCACAATTAATACTTTGACATACTATTGATTATTAGAGGTTTTCACCATGTCTTGATGTGCAACTATCTTTTTTATTGCAGAATTAGCTTGTTTTTTTATTATCTTCAAAAAAGTTTAGTATTAGTGATTTGATTCTGAAATATTTTATTGTATTTTTCATGCCGATAATACTTCTATTCTCTATTTTTATTTCAATTAACTCTTATGGTGGGATCTTTAAATAAAGTGTTTGTTTTTGAAACAGATGGGTAAAATATTTTTTTTTACCAAATGAGACTGATACGTATACTGGTAAATACTTATCTAAATATAACAATGGCCAATAGGAGATATAAATCTTTGGTTGGATAGTAAGGCTTATAATTTTGTTGAAAATCTTCATCAAATATGGCTTTTAACTGTTGTAGATTTATTGATTAGTTCAAACAAAAAATCATAGTAGAATATCTATTTCTCTAAAAAATTAACAAGTAACTCAAAGTAAAATCAAATTTAATCCAGATTATTTATAACTAAATAATGATAATAAATAAAGTATTTGATAAATTGAATAAGATTGGCTTTAATAATCTTATTTTTATGACCCCACATTTATATTCCTTTGGTGATTATGCTGATCAATTGACGGTCGGCTTAATGAAGGCAAGATCCAGTAATAAAAAAATATTTTTGTTATCTCCCTATAACTCTAAGTTTCTCTTTGGCAAGAAGATAGCTAATGAAGAGATGTTACAGCTAGAATCGAAATATATTTATAAGCAGAATCTTATTGTCTGCCATGTAATGAAATTACTGGTAACTATAATGCTACTCCCTAGTCGGTCTCTTGATCGTGTATTAAATATGTTTGGGAAGTTTTTAGATGAAGAAAAGGTTGTTCCTCTTGTTGGATTTAATGATCTATGGTGCACTGAACATGAAATGAAATCAGGATTTTCTTGGGAGGTGGTGGACAAATATCAGTGGCATAATCAAATTGAAGATGACTATGATTTAGATTTTAGCGATCATAAGAATAAAATTGCGAGACGTTTACTGTCAGAGATCGGTATTGATTCCTCCGCATGGTATGTTTGCCTGCATGTAAGAGAATCTGGTTTCAAGAATGATCATGGTAGAAGAGAATATAGAAATTCAAGTGTTCATAATTATATACCAGCAATAAAAGTTATAACAGATGCTGGTGGAGTTGTTGTAAGGATAGGTGACCCAACTATGACGCCATTGCCAGAACTTCCAAATGTGATAGACTACCCTTTTACCTCGAAAAAAAGCTCATTACTTGACCTGTATTTAATAAAGCATTGTAGGTTTTATCTGGGAGCAGCTAGTGGGCCTGATTCTGTCGCTGAAATGTTTTTTAAGGACGTACTGATAACAAATTTGTCCCAGTGGTTGTTGGCTTATCCATTAAGAAAGAAAGATAGAGGCATATACAAGCATGTCTATTCTAAGGCTCATGGCAGATATCTTACTTTTCATGAAGTATTGAACGATGATTATAAAATGCAACCTATATTTGGATATATAGATGATAATTATGAGTTGACTGAAAATACAGCTGAAGATATCGAAATGGCAGTGTCTGAATTCTTACATTCCCATGTTTCAAATGACTTTTCACTCAGTCAGAATCAACTTGATGTAAATATGAGAAGAGTTTCTCAAGCAAGAGTAATATATAATAAATTCAATCTGAGAGATGATTCTGATAAGCTCAAGGAGATTCACACAAAGTATAGAATAGCATCTAGAGTAAGTATTAATACTCAGGGGAGTATTTGTGATTCCTTTTTGCAAAAATATCTACATCATCCATATAGTGTCAACAAATAGATTGGCCTATAAAAATTTCTGAGTCATCTGCAAAGGACAAAAATTTTCCTGATTTCAATCTAGATTGGCATGGTATTTGATTGTTATCAGGATTAACTTAATTAATTATTAATAATGTTGGCCACAAAAGCCAAATAATCAATTTACGAGCAATTTCTGGGAGTCTAGAGATTGGTTCTTATCAGAAATTCGTGAAGATACATCTTTATATTTGGGGTCAATGCTATGTGTTTTTAGGAAAGCTAACTTTGCATTATCAAAATCGTTAAGTTTCTCATATGCAAGGCCTAAATGGTACCATACTTTTGGCAGAAATTCGTAGCGTAGAGACAATCTTTTAAAGTCTTTTAAAGCCATTCTGGCATCACCACGTGTTAAATTGTAGTTTTTCTCAAAATTCAATCGGTTATTTGCATTTTCTCTAAATTCAGATAGTTTATCGCTTGAAATATTTGAAACACCTTCAACGGGAAGTGTATATCTTTCAAGGTCATAAAAATTAAAAGAGTGACCTTCAGCGATTAAATCTCTATTTATTTCAGTTCCAGGTAATGGTAATACCATACTGATAACATTCCAATCAAAACCAATCTCTTCAGCAAAATCAACAGTATTTTGCATTTGTTCAATAGTTTCTCCTGGCATACCCATTAACAAAAACGAAACACATCTCATTCCAGCTTCTCTTGCTTCCTTAACAACCCTTCTAGCTTTTTTTAGAATTAGAGGTTTTTTCATTGTTTTTAGCATCTCAGCATCTCCAGACTCTAAAGCTAATCGAAGTTCAATAAAACCGGTTTGTTTCAATTTTGAAATAAGGTTCAAATCTAAATAAGCGATAGTAAGTCCTACCTCAGCCATCCATTTCACTTTAATCTTTCTTCTAATCATCTCGTCCATAATAGCTTCAAGCCTTTTCTTCTCGACTGTAAGGTTTTCATCTTCGACTAGGATTACTTCTGCACCATATTGGTTTACTAAAAGCTCCATTTCATCAACTACCTTCTCTGGAGACCGTCCTTTATATCGCTTTTGATAGAAAGTTGGAGCAGAGCAGAATGTGCATGCAAAAGGACAACCTCTAGAAGTAACCATGTTGAATGTTTTTTTCCCTATGTAGTCTGCATTAGCTTTTTGATATTTTGTTAAATCAAACTTACTCCTATCTGGTACAACATGGTTATCTAAATCATCAATCCATAAACGATCATTACTTATGTACGGTTGGCCAAATTCATTCACATATGCTAGTGATGGCATTCCTTGAACGCTTTCATTATTATTTATCCTTTTAATTAACTCCAATATTGGAGCTTCCCCCTCTCCCATGATTATATAATCTACGTTATTGTCATTTACGCAAGACTCCGCCTCAACAGTGGGATGTGTTCCACCCCATACAGTTGTAATTTTTGGATCAATTTTCTTCACAAGTTTAAAAATTGATTTACATACTGGCTCTAAATATGAAAACATTTGAGAAACGCCTACAAGTTGTGGGTCAAAATCATGTATGTAATCTATAATCTCATCATCAGTCATTCCAGCACGAACAGTATCTCCTTTCACTATTTCTTCTGGATTTTGTGCAAAACAATCTAGAATTTGGACATCATATCCATTTTTTTCAAGATATGCCGCACAATAAGAAATTCCTAAAGGAATTCGGGGGGTAATAAATTTATATGATGCCACATTAGTATCTGTTATCTTTTTGACGTAATATGGCCAGATTAGTAAAATACGTTTTATCAATTAGAATTCCTATAAATTAAATGGTGAACATTACTAACATTAAACGAACTTATCATTTTCTAAATCTATGTAGAATTTTGATTATACATGTTTTCTTTAAAAATAGATTGGACTGAAGGAGGATACGTAGCAAGCACATAGAGAATTGTAGATTTGTCAACAGAGAGTCTTAATAATTGGTTTGAAAAACATGGATGTGAGACATAAAATGTCAAAATAAGAATTTTTGGCGGCGTATTAACAAAAGTTTAATACTATAATTTTGAAGTCTTGAAGCTACTATTGAAATAGGGTTCTATTTCAGTCAATTCAAAGACAGTTAATACACTATCTAAAAAAGGGTTCGATTTGGTCGTATATTCCATGAAGCCCTTTTCACGAAAAACTTCTTTGCCATCAGCATCATAAATCAAAATACAGTC
>CAZVIT010000075.1:0-2602 GCA_964626865.1 uncultured archaeon
CAGAAATAATTAAGGGCCAATATGTCTGGATAAGAGAGGAAAACCATCATAAACCATTAGCAATTGGTTTAGCCCTGATGGGCGCGAAAGAAATGGTTACGTCTGAGAAAGGTAAGGCAATCAAGTCATTACATTATATAGGCGATAAAATTTGGAATTACGGCATCAAGGATTAATGTAATTAAATATGAAGAAAATGTGGATGTTTCTGTCATTTGCCTTTTTGTTATTATTCTTAGCTAGTGGTACTGAGGGAGAAACTTTTGCTTCAGTTCCATTGTATATTTCAGGTGAACCAGAAGGCATTTTATCAATAGATTCTCCTTCAGGTTCGAATGTTGAATCTGTAGTTATAGCTTCAAACGAGCAAGATCAACAGGGAGTTTTCAAGGAAATAGGTCGATGGAGTACCGGTTCATTGGATGTGAGCTCAAATATTTCAGGAGATTGGTCTGGAAATGCTTGGATTTCATCTAATAGAGATGCAACAGTTAATATCAGATATACTATAATACAAGATGGTAATAATTTAGATAATTTTGAGTTTTCTGGAGAGATTGCAGCTGGTGACAATATTGAACTTGCAGGTTTTTCAGATTTTGATTTGGCTAATTTGGATACCTCACCACTAACATTACTTGTTGAGGCTAGTTGGACTGCTCAGGCAGGTACACCTCCACCTACTCCACCAGCAAATACTACAATTCTTATGGAATATGGTTCTTCAGCTAGAGATACTGGTGTCGAGTTATCTATAAGTCACGTTCAAATACAAAATGGAGGTGAGCCTTTTGTTAATGAAGGCCAGTCTGAGGTTACAATTTACATTAAGGTTTATTCTGCATTTGGAGTAGAAGATATTCTTTCGAGTAGCAAAAGCAGTTATGAATTATCAATGGGGCCAAAAGATGAATCACTCTGGGAGTCTTCAGTGGATTCAGTTTCTGAGAAAAGTAAGTATATGGAAGTTCAATTTTTATGGTCTTATGAAGGTAAAAGTTTGCCTGCAGGAGACAATGATTATGATGTTAATATTCGTGTTACAGATGACTTGAGTAGCGAAGATTGGATTAAAAATTCAATTTTGAATATTTACATTACACCTAAGCCAGACGTAGAGATGGATCCTGTGTCTAGTACATCCAAAAAAGTGGTAATGGGAAGTAGCGCAATATACACTTTATCAATTAGAAATACAGGTTCAGGTGAGGATGACTTTATTGTAACAACAGAGTATGATAATGATTGGGATATTTCAATAGATTTCACAGATTTTTCTTTAGATGCTGGGGAAAGTAAGACAATTAAGGTAACTGTATCTCCTCAAGATTCTGTTTCAGATGGTCAGGAGTTATCAATAACGATAACTGTTACTGCAGTTTCAGATTCATCCGTAAAAGATTCAAGAGTGTTAATCACAACTGCTGAAGAAGCTGAACCCGATTGGGACTTTTCTATTGAAGCAATTGAAATGGGCAATGATAATTTTGATGGAGACTCTTTTGTTATTAAAGATAGGGAGCCTTTAGAAATAAAGGTTTTAGTAACTAATAGAGGCAATACTGAAAATAATTACAACATTGCAGGTTTCTCACAAGAGGATTCTTTTGTTTATTCATTTACACCAAGTTTTATTTCTTCTCTAGGTCCTGATCAAACTGCAGAATTTACAGTCACCCTAACTCCGAGAGAAGATTATTTTGGAACAAGTACTTTAGTTGAGATTGAAGCAACATCAGCAGGTAATGGTAAAAAAGAAACAACAACTATTTCTGTAGACTTTAGTCAAAGTGGTTTGATTAATCTAAGAGATTCTAATCTTCAACTTTCTTCGGCAATAGGTTCTTCTTCTTCCTATACTTTTGATATTAGTAATTTAGATATTAATGAGGCTAAAAGAATATATTTCCAAGTATCTGGATTATCAATTGATGATCAATTGGCAAAAGATTGGATAACTTTCTCAGATAGAAATGGAAAACAAATATCCTACGGGTCATTTTTGACTTTACTTCCAAGTCAGCAGTCAGTAGAGATAACGATGAAAGTTTCTGTTCCTTCTAGTTCAGATATAGGAATTTATAATCTTCAGGTTTGGATGATGAATGATAACAATTTACGTATATCTGAATCATATTCATTTAAAGTGAAGACAGGAGCAGCAGGAGAGGGGGAAGTGTCTTCAAACATGCTTATGTATGGAGGAGTGTTTGTTTTTGGAATCCTAGCTGTAGCATATATTTACCGTAATTACTCAGATTTTGATGATGATTATGATGATTATGAGGATGATTATGAGGATGATACAGAGTATCAAGATATTAATGATTTTGACAATACGAGACAACCCGCTCCTGTGGAACCTGAGCCTATAACTCCAATAAATAATGCCGAAGTTTTACAAGTTGCTGAAGTTGCAGAACCTTCAGTAGCCGCTCCAATTATGGAAGCCTCACCAGAAGTTAAGATGCGTAGGAAGTGGTTTGGTTTGTTTGGACCTAAAGTTCCTGTAGATTCACCTGTTGTAGCCCAACCCGTTGCAGCTGAACCTGTTGTAGCCCAACCCGTTGCAGCTGAACCTGTTGTAGCCCAACCCGTTGCA
>CAZVIT010000075.1:2702-5213 GCA_964626865.1 uncultured archaeon
GCTGAACCTGTTGTAGCTCAACCCGTTGCAGCCGAACCAGTTATAGCTCAAGCAGTTGTTGTTCCTGATCCTGATGACGAATCATAAACAACTTTTAAATATAGGTACTAAACTATAGGTTTACAACTAAAGGTTGTTTACTGGAGAAAAATGAACAGAAAACGAAGGGATGATAGAGAAGATTGGTTTCATGGAGGAGATTGGAATATAGAAGATATATTCAGTAATTTAGATGGAGAATTTCAAAAAATGCGTAAGCAAATGGATAGTTTAATGAGGGATGCAGTTGAAGGAAATATGTCAAATAATGCTAATAAGAATCCGTTTGTTTTTGGTTTTTCAGTTAAAACAGGGCCAGATGGTTTCCCTGTTTTTGAAGATTTTGGTAATACACGAATGAGACCGTTTGGTAAGAAGGGAGAAAAACCTACAGTAGATACAAGGAGAGAACCACTTACAGATATCAATGAAACTGATGAACAGGTAGCAATTACAGTTGAACTTCCAGGAGTAAATAAGGAAGATATTGATATCAATGTTATGGAAGACAAGATAGAGATTAATGTTCAGACAGAATCTCGGAAATACTTCAAGTGTATTGATTTGAATTCACCTGTTGAAACGGAGTCTTCTAAGGCAACATATATGAACGGAATTTTGGATTTAGTATTAAATAAGAAAGAATCTGATAAACCTAAAGGAACTAAAGTAAAAGTAGATTGATCAAGTAGGAGGGAGGGGGCCCGCTATGAAAGTTCGATTTCAGAAATTATATTGGCAACACTTGCAGGAACATCCATTTCCCAGTCACCGCCGTCCTTTATCGCCTGACGGATGGAAGCCCCCTGCCAGGCCTCGCGGTTGATTAAGTTAGGAACAATTACAGTATAACCAGCATTTTCAAATAGCATTCTAACAAGCTTATTTCCAGTATATACTAAATCGAATTCAGGCACAATACTTTTTAGATGCTTTACATATAAATCATTATTATTTATATCTGGGATTTCAAATATATTATATTTACATTTATATTTAGATAAAACCTCACGAATCATTCTAATTCTTTCAAACGAGTTGTAAGGATTATTTTCTGTTCTTTTCTCGTTTGATGAGCCTATGCATACTAGTAATTCATGTCCCTCATCAATTACAGCCTCAAATAGAGAGAGATGTCCCATATGTAAAGGCTGAAATCTACCCAAAATTAATCCTTTTTTCATTTAGATTCTATGATTTCCTGATTCCCCATCCATTTTCTTAACGCTTTGGGAATAATAACATCACCATTCTTAGTTTGATTATTCTCAAGAATTGCTGCTAAAGCTCTTGTTGTCGCAACTGCAGTTGAGTTCAGTGTATGAGGGAAATCAGTACCTTCCTTTGTTCGATATCTCATATTCAACCTAACTGATTGATACGATTTACAATTACTTGCACTAACTACTTCTTTCCATTTATTTGTGGACGGCATCCAAGCTTCAATATCGAACTTTCTTGCAGCTACAGTACCTATGTCTCCAGTACAGACGTCAATAACTCTAAAGGGTATTTCCAATTTTTCAAAAATATCTTTGGCATTATTCAATATTTCTTCATGCATCTTTTTTGAATCTTCAGGTCTACAAATGACTACCTGCTCAACCTTAGAAAACTGATGTACTCTCCATATTCCTCTATCACTAATTCCGTGAGCTCCCACTTCTCTTCTAAAGTTGGTAGAAATCCCTGCAAATTTTAAAGGTTCTTCTTTAAGTTCAATTATTTCATTTTTAAATCTAGCGGTAAGAGGGTGTTCCGAGGTAGCAATTAGATATAAATCGTGATTGTCTATTTTGTACATAACATCTTCAAAATCATTTAAATCTACAACTCCCTCATAGGCCTCTCTATTCATCAAAAATGGTGGAGTGGTTAGACTGTATCCCTTCTCACAAAGTAAATCTACTGCAAAATTTATGAGTGCAAGTTCAAGTCTAGCTAAATCTCCGGTTAGGAAATAGAATCTTCTTCCAGTGATTTTTGCAGCTCTTTTGAGATCGGAACCATTTATTTTCTTTAAAATATCTTGGTGTGAAAGCAATTCTTTTTCTTCTCTTTTAGTCCCATAAATTGATACTTCTAAATTTCCATTTTCATCTTTTCCAATTGGTACATTTTTCTCTAATAGATTTGGAACTACCATTCTCTTCGAGTCTCTAAGTTTTAAAGCCTCTTCAGTATTTTTTTCATTTTGGTTTAAGTCTTCTTTCAGCTTTGCCATATCCTTTAGAACTTCTGAAAAGTCTTGTCCCTTTTTCTTCAATTCTCCAATGTTTTTAGAAATAGTATTTCTTTTGGCTCTTAGTTTGTTGCCTTTTTCAATGAGCCTTCTCCATTCTTTATCTAATTCAATAACATCAGATGCAATGTCTTTTGGTAAATTTCGTTTTTTCAAATCTTCAAAAACTTTTTCCGGCGATTCTCTGAAGACTTTCATCTCTAGCATTAGAGCTTCAATGAAGTAAGGTC
>CAZVIT010000076.1:0-5186 GCA_964626865.1 uncultured archaeon
GATATTTAGACTAGGTACAACTGTAATATAGAAAGTCCAAGAAGAAAATTCACCAGCTATGTAGACAGTACCAAAGTAAGCAAAAATGGCACCAAATATTCCACCCACCAAGCCAATCACAAAATTCTCACCTATTATCATAGAACCTAATCTAGTCGTAGAAGCTCCAAGAACTCTCAGAGTTGATAACTCTAAATCTCTTTCTGCAAGATTCATTACTAAAGTATTGAACAAGACTGCAACTGCAACTAGAATTCCGAGAAATATGAACACTCCTAAGAACCTAGATTGTTGCTCTAGAAGTTTCTCAATTCCTGAAAGTAAATTTTCTTTCTCTGTTAATCCTTGTGAAACATCTGCCAAATCTCCATCAACAGAATCTCCAGTTTCTAGTTTGAGATAAACTGATGTTGCCTCTATTCCTATATCATCCTCTAAGAAAGTACGATGGAAATAGATTGTTCGAGAAATCTCGCCACGTGTCGTACCCACAAGTTCAACATTAATTTCCATAGTTCCAAGTTTCAGAGTACGTTTTTCATTCAATTTCCAGTCAAGTAGAGTTGCTGTTCCCTCATCAGCCAAAACTTGAATCGTGGCAGTTTCCTTAGCTGGTAAATTCCCCTCAATAAGATTAACTAAACGTAATGATGACCCGTCGGTAGCAAAATTTTCTAAACCTATTGCAGTAAATGGCTTAGATTTTCCCGAATCATCCTTAATTGTTCCAAAAGGGTACTCAGTAACCAATTCGTATGTTGCATTATGTTTGTTTGACCAAGCAATTATACCTTCTGGACCGCCCTCAGGAATATCTGCCTGAACATCCCATTGCTGCCCTTCTTCTAAATTGTCCACAAGAATATCAACCATTGAACCTGAAAACATCAACATTGAACCATAAATCAACATGGACAATCCCACAGCAATAAAAGTTAAACTTAGGCGAATTGGCTTACGCATGCTTGAACGAATTGTTAATCCAATCGTAGTAGGTAGCTTAGCAGTCAAATTCTGAAGAAATTTAGAACCAATGCGCACTTCATGTTGACCTCCCAAAATATCTAATGGTTTCAGCCTTGATGCTGTCCAAGCTGGTTTAAGGCCTGATAAAAAGACAATGACCATTGCAATTCCTACTATCTCCATCACCATAACCCAGTCAACAGTTTCATTCAAAATTGGAAGACCTATGATACTCTCATAAATATCTAGCATTGCTCTTATTCCAAATAAAACGCCCAACAGAATACCAATCGCACTACCAATCAATCCAATAACCAACGGAGCAAGCATGTATCCTATCATAATCGAGTTTCGTGGAACGCCAAGAGTTCGCATTATTGCAATTTCACGTGATTGACTCTGTATCAATCTCTGCAAACTAAGTATTATAGTTATTGAAGCTACAATAGCTAGCATTGCAGTAACGGCTGGAAAACTCTTTTGAGCTCCTTCAAGGTCTGCTCTCAGAAACTCTACTGATGGTGTTTCGCCTCTATCATTGACTGTGGCAGTACCTGAATCCTCATCCAATAGAACTTCCATCACATGGGCTTTGACAGGAGCTAATTCGTCTCCCTCAAATTTGTCTGTTGTGGGAATATCAAAAGCGGGAGTTCCTTCTAAATCAATTAGAATCTTATTTGATGAACCTGAAGTAAGATTTGCTAGTTTCTCAAGTCCTTCAGCTGTGAGATAACCTGTAACATAAGTGCCAGATTCAGCTGGAAATAGAGAACCTTCAGGCGCAAACCAAAAGTGGTTTGATTGATAGCCCAGACCAACTACTGTGAAGTTCATGCGACCCTCACCGACACCTAGTGATACCGAACTCCCAACAGAAATATCCAAATCCTCGGCTACATGGGCATCTATTACAATTTCTGTTGATGCTTGTGCAACTCTCCCTTCACAACATTCATGATTTGGTATCCAAACCTTATCTACTTCACCTTCATCAATTCCGTGCCAGACTGCAGCAACTAGAATCTCTTCACCTGACTTGTCTACATGAAAAAGAGTCCCATCTACAACCAATCTAGGTTCACATTCGTCTATTGATGGTGAATCAACAGGGAAATTCTCTTCAAATTTATTACAAAGATTCTGTGATTCCTCTTCAGACCAAGTATCTCCTGGGAGATTTACCCAAATATCTGGAAGATTTACGCCCTCTTTATTATCTTCATAAATATTGTCATAGAGTACTGCCACATTGGTAGCATAACCTCCCATTGAAATTCCACCTAGAACGCCTATAGCTACCATAAGAATTACTGCAACTAAACGTATTTTGGTTCTCCAAAGACTGCGGGCTAATCTTTTAGTTAGAAGAAAAGACATTAATCCGGGATGACTGCCTCATCTGACTTTACTTTACCACTATCAAGGCGAATAACACGTGTTGCATATTTTGCCAAAGACTCATCATGTGTTACCATAATTGTAGTTATATTTTCTTTTTTACAAGCCTCGGTTAAGACATCCATTACTTTAGCAGATGTTTCAGTATCCAAATTACCAGTTAATTCATCACCCAAAAGTAATTTAGGATTTTTAGCTATACTTCGAGCAATGGCAACTCTTTGTTGTTGACCTCCACTAATTTCAGAAGGAAAACGATCTATCTCACCTTCCAATCCTACTAAATTTAGAACTTCCTTAGCTCGATTGACATCACGCTGACCTGAAAGTTCTTGAATTAACAGCACATTTTCCAAAACTGTCAAGTCTTGTAATAAATTGAAAAATTGAAATACATAACCTACATTTGTTCTGCGAAATGTTGTAAGTTCCTCACTACTGCCAGTTACAGGATTTCCATCAAAGGTATATGTCCCTTCCGTAGGCGTATCTAATCCTGAAATGCAATTCAGTAAAGTTGTCTTCCCAGAACCTGAAGGGCCCAACAATACTACTCTTTCTCCTGCTGGAATATTGAGATTTATACCGTCTAATGCTTTAATCGTTTCTGAAGCCATCGCATAATGCCTTTGCAAATTAGTTAACTGAATCATAACAATTCAGAACAATATCATAACTTATTTACGTCTATTCTTCAGAATTATCGCTAGATTCTTCTTCAGATTTCGCTTCTTCAAATGGTTCTGCATCAACTACGTCATCATAGTAATAATATTCATAGATTGGTTGAGGTTTATTATCTGAGGGTAACTCAACAGAGCCTGTTTTTTCCATAGTAGCTACATTATGTGATGTAATAGCTTTTTCACTAATTGCATAAATGTAATCACCTCCACCCATGAATATACTACGTTTGATATCTGGGCTATCCCATGTATATCTTGATCCATAATATGAAGAATGATCTATATTTTCATTATATATTTCTAATGGCTTTCCTGGCGTAGCATTAATTAGCATTAATTTAGAAATGTACTCATGTCCGTGGTAATAGTACGTCTTATCATCTTCGACAATCGTATCTTCATACCACCTGTTAGTCGACATTGGAATTGCCAACAATCCATCATCTTCCCAGTATTGGAATGCCTTATGTTCATATGTAGCTTCACTATTTGAATACGACCAGCCATTTTCTCCACTAGGTGCAGGATTCAGTGTTAATGAACTTTCAAGAATAGGATTAGAGAAATCACTAACATCAAAGAACGAAATTTGTGTTATTCCCCAATCTAATCCCTCATCATCTCCTGCAATTCCTATTGTAAGAAGATGAGTATCGCCTACGGGATGAATATAGGTAGATACTCCTGGAATCTTTAGTTCTCCTATAATTCTAGGATCTGTTGGTTCACTAAGATCTATAGTCCACAAAGGATCGATATTTCTAAATGTTACAATGTATGCCTTTTCACCAATAAATCTTGCTGACCAAATACTCTCATCTGGTGCAATATTTCCCACATGTCCTATTACTTCATATTCTTTTTTATCGGCGTTTAATCCTAAAACAAACACATGGCTTAGCATTGGTTCTGGATCTTCCATCCACCACCTTCCCCACTGTCCAGTAGTGGAACAAACTCGAATGTTTCCATTGTACTCAGATAACGAAAATTGGTCTTGAATTGTACCATTTATTCTTCCACTGGCAATATAATCTGTTTGACCTGGATTAGATATGTCAAAAACATGAAGATTTGTCATTTCCTGAAAATCTGAGTCCTCATCTCCCCAGAACCACCATGAACTCTGTGATGCCTCTGCCATTACCATTAGATTGCCTGAGGCATAAACTGTGGCCCAGTTACTCAGAATATGGTCTGCATTAAAACTAAAATTTTCTTCTAATAAATCAAGAGTCATAATTGAAGTAATCCCCTGACCTGTACCATCAGAAGCAGCAGCAAAATTCTGACAATTGCCATCTCCAGATTCAGTATACTTGTGTGTTGTTAAATTTTCTCCGGATTTCTCATAAATATGTGGTAAAAGATCATCCAAAGGAGTTTGATCAATTATTTGGTCATTATATTCTATTGTTTCATTCATTACTTCCATCCAGATTTGCTCTCTCTTGGAACTTTCCCAGTCAAGCTCCCAATATGTCCCATAATCTGAAAAATCTAACCACGTCTTAAGTCCATATATTTCCATCCAACCATAGGAAACCATTCTAACTGTACCTCCAGATTCTCTAGCTGTCTGGTAATTCCCTTCAATGTAAAGTTCACGAGAAACTTCAGGTGAAGTCCTATTACTCAAATCTAGCACTGTAAGTTTAGTGAATGAAGTTGTCCGATAATAATATTCATAATAGAATTCATCATCCTCATTTACATCATTAACTTCGTCTTCATATTCTTCAGAATCTTCTCTGTCATCTGATTCACTACTACTAGATCCAGATTCACTATCACTAGAACTTGTACTATCACCATCATTTGGTTTGACTGGGGATTCTCCTGAGGATACCTTTTTTTCTCTCTTAAATTCCTTGCGTAATTTATCTTCTAAAGGATGTTTTTCCTCATAATAACTGGAAATATAAACGTTAGAATAAACAATTGCTTTGTCATCTACAAGTAGCATCTCAGTAGGATGTCCTTCAATAGATATATTTGACAAATATGAGATATTTCCTACTTCTGGAATATCAAGAATATGTAATTTACCTGATGGGTATCTACCATAATCTGAGTAGCCTTTATTCAACATGTAAACATAAGAACCATCTGTTTTCACAAAATCAGCTTCGT
>CAZVIT010000077.1:0-5144 GCA_964626865.1 uncultured archaeon
AAAAAAGTTTAGAAAAAAGAAATTGTAAAATAAAACCTCTCCAAAATAAAACTGTAATGAAAATCTTAGGAATTCGTGAAGGTGATACTTTACCTGAGATGAAAATTATCGGAGACGATAGAAAATTATATGGAGGGGCAAAAGGAATTGTATTTCTGTCTAGGAAAATATGGTGGGCTTGGCCTTTATGGGCTCTAGCACACTTACCGTTAACTATGAATATTCTAGACTATATTTATCAATTAGTCGCAAAAAATAGACACCGCGCTATCGTATGCGAGATTTAAATGAAAGTTGCACCACTTATTGCCATCATTTTCGCCTTTTTCTTAATCGCAATTTATCCTATTTATTCTGAGAATGATGTAAATGAAAACCTAACATATTCAGATGAAGATAATGATGGAATTACTAGCGATAAAGACAAATGTCCTGAAGAAAATGCAAGCGGTAAAGATATTGATGAAGATGGATGTATTGATTCTGAAATTACTAAGGAAGAAGTAGATTATTTAGAGAGATTAGCTAAAATTAACATAGGTCAATACATTATATTTGCTATATTTTCTCTCTTTTCAACTGCAATTTATTGGGAAAGAGATAGAATTTCAGCATTACTCACTGATAAAGATGAATTAGGTATTGAAAATTATAAATCAATCGAAGGAAACGAAATTGTTTCAGAAGATATAGATTATGATGATTTAGGAAGAGACCGTGAAATTAAGATACAAAAAGATGCACAGAGAAGTAGGCTTAACTTTTCCTTTGCAGAAATAAATGCTGAAGCAAATAACACCGTTCAATTAATGGCGTTAATTTGTATTATTTCATTTATTTTTATTCCTGAATTCTCATGGTTAAGCGTAGAAGGAAATAGAGTTAACGATGATAATTCAGAAATAGATTTTGAAGTAGAACATTACACCTATACATTAGAACACACTTATCCTGTGTCTGAAAATGAAACTAAAATACTAGGATATATTAGTTCTGATTGTACGAGTGATGTCGATAGAATCTATAATTGCGATTATCGATCTTCACTATTTTATACACTCGACAATATCCTTTCGGTTTCAATCTTACTTTGTTTCCTATTAATATTACTTGCTTTCCGTGCTGAAAAATACAGAAAAATTATAGCTGTCGTATTTTCAATAAACTTAATAATTACAATGTCCATTTTACTAATATTTACAGCTTTAATTGATAATGCTCTTGAAGCTGATGAACCTTTAATTGATTCTACCCAAAGTGCTGGAAGCGGATGTTGGATGAAATCTCCAGTCATATGGGGAGAAGGAAATTGTGTAGAAATGGACGAACAAGGAAATGTTTACTCTGAAAGATTTACATTTAGTCCTGGAATTGCCTATTTTCTAATTTTAATTTGTATTTCTATACTTTTCTTAGGGTGGTTTACTACTGTTGAACCATTACTTGAATCGAAGAAAATTAGCTGGACAGATGCAATGAAAAATAACTGGCAAATCTTTGCAATTATTGCAATTACAATATTCCTTTGGAGAGTCAACGTTCTAATTACAAATATTTAGATGGTGCGGGGGGAGGGATTCGAACCCTCGTACCACTAAGGACCGGATCTTAAGTCCGGCGCAATTGGCCAGGCTATGCGACCCCCGCATTTCAAAACCCATGTAGAGAACCTTTAAAGAGAGCTTCATCGTGAAAATACTAGCTAAACCTTAGGAAAGTACGAATGTCGACTGCAACAACTGCAAAAATAATCTCGCAAGCTGGCAAAGCAAATCCACCTTCATTAGTAGCATTATATGGAGGGACAGTAGGTGAAAGAAAGGCAACTATAAATGAAGTTGAAAATGATTTACAAGCAGTTGGATTGAATATTATTCAATTCAATGCAAGACGCTATTTATCGGAAAATGATTTATGTTTACCACTCATACAGCAAATAGTTACAGAACTAAAAGTAAATGCTGGTAGTAATGGAACAACCGCTGATTTAGTAAATAGAATAAATGAAAGTGCTCCTGTCATCCTATCTACTGCTCTTTCAAGTGAAAATAGAGTAGAAATGATTCATCAATTCGATTCAGCAATGAAAAAAATAGCTGCAATTTCTACAACAAAAAAACCGCTAGTTATCACTTTACAAGGAATTGAAAGAGCGGTCTCTGGTTCTTTCACAAAAATATCTGAATTCATTTCAAATTACATGAATATTAATGGTTTCATGTTTATTATTTCATTAGGAAATGAAAACCTAGAAAAAGAACTTTTAGAAGCGAATATAAACATCACTGTTGAAGAATTTTTAGAAGATACTTTCGATTTCGTGGCTGAATTTGGAACTGTAAATGAACCTACGGCTAGCAATAATAACGAAACCGAAAATGATGATTTGTTTACACCTCCGGTTGGACTAGAAGTTGAAAGTGGTTCTTCAATAGCTGCAAAAAGAAAGGGACGTAGAAACATCCCTAGTGCACCAGTTAAGAAAAGTTCAAGTGGATTCAAGGTAAGAGAACTTGCTGGAAAGAAAGCTACAATCAAGAAAAACAAACCAAAAAGAAAAATTGTAAGAAAATTAAATAAAAAAGCTGCTAAATTCAAACCCGTTGATACTAGGAAAAGTAATCCTTTCTTAAAATCTGTGCAATCTAGCGATATATTTGCAGCCAAAAAGTTCTGGACTAAAACTAACACTCTTTCATATCAAGAATTTACAGATGTAGTTGCCTCTATTTTGGATGAAGCATCAAATAATGATTCTAGAATAAGAGCTACTGCTATTACAGGTTTAGCATCAATTGCAAAAGGAGTATCTTGGGAAATGCCCTCTGAAGTAATGGATCGAGCTTTAATCATGACTGGTGATGGATCTAAAGAAGTAAAAGATGCTGCTGCTGATGCAATAAAAGAAATGAATGCTGCAGGTGTTGAGACTGGAACTCCCTCACAACCTAGCTCTGAATCTGCAAAAACATCCGGATCTATGGAATTAAGTGAATTAGACACTGATAGTATGTTAGGGAAAACATCTGGGAGTGTAGCATCTATGTCAATAGGAACAGGCACTGGAGGAGTCAAAGTTATGGGAGGAAATGAATCAAACTTTGGTAGCGCTCCAACATTTGAAATGTCAGAAGAAATGTCTTCAGCAAAAAAAGATAATGTACCTAAATTCAAACCTGCAAAGGGAAAAAATACCTTCAAAGTAATAGATGATAAAACAAATGTACCTAAATTTAAACCTACTGAAAAGAAGGAAAAAAATACCTTCAAAGTAGTAGATGATAAAAAAAGTGTACCTAAATTTAAACCTACTAAAAAGAAGGAAAAAAATGTTTTTAAAGTCGTAGATTAATCAACCTTAAAATAAATTTTATTCTCTTCAACCTGAAAATTATCTAAATCTTTATCACAATCTCCAATAATTAATTCTGCAGGCTCAGAGCGAGTCTCCGATGTTACATATTCCCAATCTTTTTTATTCAATTTTGGAGAATCCTTTTCTAACCAGACTTTTAATGAGATTGAAGCTTCTAAATCTAAATCCAGTTCTTTTCTTTTAGATTGAATACGCCTAGTTATTTCTCTTGCTAATCCTTTAGAAATTAGATTAGCTGTTATTTCTACATCAAGTACAAGAGAAATGTCACCTTTTTCTTCCACTTCAAATGTAGAAGCTGCATAACCTTCCTTTTCCACGCGTTTAATGTTAATATCTTCTATTGTTATATCAAAGCCTGCCAATTTTGCTTTACCCTTCTCAATATCAGACAATAGCGAATCTGGTTGTACCTGAGATAATTCAGAAAGAACTTTAGGCAAATCTGCCCTACATTTTGCACCTAAAACTTTGTGATTAGGTAAAATTTCTATCTTTTGAAATCTGTCTAAATTACTTTCAGTAGTCAAAATCTCAACATTTAACTCTTCGGCAATAATTGAATGGAATTCACTAAGATCTGGACCTCCGACAATCCAACCTTCCTTACAAGGTAATCTTTGCCTACGCTTGGCTTCAACTCTGATTTTTCGTCCAGTTTCAGCAAGCATTCTTACAATAGACATCTGCTTTTCTAATTCTAAATCCTGTGGAGGTAAATCTTTAGCAATCAAATCTGAACCAAGGGGCCAATCTGCAGTATGAACTGAACTACCTGTCAAATCATAATGTATTTTGTCTGGCATAAACGGAGCTATTGGCGCCATAAGTTTACTAACTGTCAATAAAACTTCATGAAGTGTAAATTGACAAGCTCTTTTATCATGGCTATCGCCCTCATCCCATAATCTTCTCCTAGATCTGCGTACATACCAATTAGAAAGATCATTAATCACAAAATTTTCCAATTCTCTTGCAGCTTTATGAAAATCCCATGAAACATACTGATTATGGTAATCTTCAGCCACCGTCGAAACTCTAGAAAGAATCCATTTATCTAATGCATTTCTTTTATCAACTGGAATGAAATCTTTACTATAATCAAAATTATCAAGGATTGCATAATCTAAATGAAATCTGTGAACATTCCATAAAGTTAAGAACATTTTAGCATAGGTTTCTCTAACACCATTAGGATCGAAATTCATCGGATTCCAAGGTGCACTTTGTGAAGTCATATACCATCGAATAGCATCCGTACCTTCTTTGTTGAAATGATCCCAAGGATTAACCACATTTCCTCGTGATTTACTCATTTTCTTACCTTCATTATCTAAAATATGTCCTAGTGACAAACATCGTCTGTATGAAATACTATCGAAAACTGTAGTTGATACTGCTAACAAAGAATAGAACCATCCTCTCGTCTGATCTACTGCCTCACAAATATAATCAACGGGGAAACTATTTTCGAATTTTTCTGTATTCTCAAATGGATAGTGCCATTGTGCAAATGAAGCGCATCCAGAATCAAACCAACAATCCATAACATAAGGTTCACGAACCATTTCACCACTACAATTATCTGTAGTACAATTTAATTTCACGTCATCGACATATGGTCTATGTAATTCTTTAGGTATTGGTGAATTCTCTGTTTTTAGTGAATTCATTTCTTCAATACTTCCTATACAATGCTGATGACCACAAGATTCGCAAATCCAAACTGGTAGGGGAGTGCCCCAATACCTTTCTCGGCTTATTGCCC
>CAZVIT010000078.1:0-5011 GCA_964626865.1 uncultured archaeon
ACTGTTACTAACTACATAAATTTAGACATGGCTGGAGTTAATTGGCCTGGAGGCGGTGGAGCTCCTTGTGGAGGTGAACACGGCGGAGATGGTAATTGTGACCCTGATCCTCAACCAGACAATGATGGATATCCAAAAGATAGTGAAGTATGGCCTATGAGAATATACATTGGACCTTCGCTTAATTATAATAAAATTGATCAACCTGACATGGTTTATCTTAGTCAATGGATAGGGGCTGATGCAATTAATGTCTCAATGCAACAAGATATTTTAGTTGGTTCTGACAACAATAGTGAGGATACTTGGAAATATGATGTTTGGTTAGAACAAAATAGATCTGAAATAATAATATATGAAGATACTACAGCAAGAAGTGATCATGCTTCATTCCAAGATAATTTAGGTACTATTACTCTTGGTTACGGAGGATTGGTCGATGGATATTGGTGTTACCACCAAACTTGTGATACATTAGAAGAAATGGAAGATTGGATGGATACGCAAGGGAAAGAATATGGAAATAATGCAACTGGAAAGAATAATCTTGTCAACTCTTTAGATATGATTACTTGGTGGGCAACATACAGCTTTTTCCATATGGACCAAGAACCTATTCTGAACGTTTACCTCGACTAAATGAAACTAGTATAATCTTTTAATTCTTTTTTAGAGATATTAGGAACTTTGACATTATCTGAAGGAAAACCTGCTACTAGAATAAGAAATGCACGCTCATTTTTACCTCTCTTTAAAATTCTACGAAGAAAATTCATAGGGCTTGGCGTGTGAGTTAAAGTTGCTAAACCTGCGTTATGAAGTGCTGTGATTAATATTCCAGTTGCTATTCCTACTGACTCTGAAACATAATAATTATTTATTTTCTCTCCTTCACTATTTAACCCATGAACTTCTGAAAAAATAACAATCAAATAAGGAGCTATCTCAAGAAATGGCTTTTTTTCATCCGTACCAAGCGGTGAAAGAGCTTCTAGCCATTCTTCTGGTGCTCTACCTCCATAAAATTTCTTTTCTTCTTTTTCTGCAGCTTGCCTTATCTCTTTCTTAGTTTCTAAGTCACTTATTACTGAAAAATGCCACGGTTGCCTATTTGCTCCGCTAGGTGCTGTTCCTGCTGCTTTCAAACAATTTTCTATTATTTCTCTAGGGACTGGTTTATCTGAAAAATCACGAACTGTACGTCTTCTCCGGATATTGTTAAGGAACTCTTCTGAGCGCTTCTGCATTTCACCTATAGGATAAGATTTGTAACCTGTATGAGGTATGAATGCGTTTTCTTCCACAACTGAAATTAGCTTTTTAAGATAAAAGACTTTGTATGGGGCGTGCGATAAGTGTTTGTGACGCAAACTATTGAATGGAATGATTTTGCAAAAGTAGACATGAGGGTTGGGAAAATCATAAATGTTGATACCTTTCCTGAAGCTAGAAAACCTGCTTACATTTTAACTATTGACTTTGGAGAATTAGGAGTGCGTAAAACATCTGCTCAAATTACAAATTATGCTCAAGAAGAATTATTAGATAGAGAAATTGTCGCTGTAGTTAATTTCCCAGCCAAACAAATTGGCCCAATTATGTCTGAAGTATTAGTATTGGGGGGAGTAGAAAATGATGGAACCGTTCGTCTTTTGAAACCAGACCCTAATTGTGAATTAGGAAGTCGTATTGGATGAACCCCTATCTTGCTTTAACCAGACCTGGAAATGTTTTCCTAACTGCTATAGCTGTAATTGCAGGTTCATTTATTGCTGCTGGAGATAATATTGTAGATTTTCAAATTGAAATTATGATTGCTGTCATCTCTGCAATGATGCTTGTTGGAGGAGGGAATGCACTAAATGACTATAATGATCGTGAATCTGATAAAGAAAATCATCCTGAAAGACCAATTCCTGCTGGATTAGTCAGTGCTGAAGATACTCTAATTTTTTCAAGGATGTTGCTCGCTGGTGGTTTGCTATTGGTTCTTTTTGGCTTAGCTAATAAATTACCTTTCATTATCGCTCTAATAGGAACTATAACTTTAATTTCTTACGAAAACAACTTGAAGGCACGGGGATTATCAGGAAATATTGCAGTCGGATTTATGTCTGGTGCTGTGTTTCTCTTTGCAGGAATGGTTGTTAATGATCCGGGGCCAACCTTGTGGATCTTTGGATTGGCTGTTTTAGCTACAATTTCTCGAGAAATTATAAAAGACATTCAAGATTTGGAAGGTGATTCTGATAGATTTACGCTGCCTGCAAGAATAGGAATTACAAATTCACTGATTCTAGCTGGAACTATACTGATTATTGCTTGGTCACTTAGTTTCACAGCTATACCTCAATTTGACGGGGTGGCTTTGAATGCTTATGTTATTGGAATTTCGGCTGCGAATGTATTAATGCTAATTGGGTTTCAAAATGCTCGGAACGGAAATTATTTTTCAGGACAAAAGAATATAAAACAAGGAATGGGGATGGCAATGTTGACCTTTATTGTAGTTGCGGCCCTTTAGATATATTAATATATGTGCATTTATACATATATTTATGAATAGTATTATTTTCAAGGCCCTGGGAAGCGAAACTAGATTGAAAATAATAAAAACATTAATGATTAAAGAACACAACGTTACTGATTTAACAAAAATATCTGGAAAAGATCAAACCACTATTTCCAGACATCTTGCAACTTTAAAACAAGCTAAAATTATTACGCAAAAGAAAATTGGAAGGAATGTAATCTATGCAATTTCTAATTCTGACATGTTGAATTGGTTAAATATTGCCACAAAAACTAAAAGAAAAACTGAAGAAATCTCTTTACTTCGGAATAAAATAAAAGACTTTTTAACTAACCAAAGGAAATAAAAATGAATTATGAAGAAAAAGAAATTCTAGAAGAAAGACTTGTCAGATTAAGACAATTAAGTAAAAATCTAGATGAAAGTTTTACAATACCTGGAACCAATATAAAATTTGGAATAGATGCTCTGATTGGATTAATTCCTGGTGGTGGAGATCTTGTAGGCGGCCTGTTCTCATTATACATATTAAGAACTGCAATTAAAATGAAATTACCCAAAAGTGCAATTTTTTCTATAATATTTAATATATTATTAGATACAACCATCGGAATTGTGCCTATTATTGGCGACATATTTGATATCTTTTGGAAATCAAATAAACGAAATATGAAAATAATTGAGAAACATTTGACTGAATAACAAAAAAAGCGTAGTAGCTAACACTTCAATATAACTATTTTACAATAATTAAATTGATAGTGTAGCAACTACCTTGTTGGCTAAAATATATTTAGCTAACTAATTTTATGCTTTACCGAGAATGCGGTACATTCCAGTGCCACAGGTTCCGCATGTTCCTTTCATAGCTTTGCGGCCATTTTTCATTGTGACTTCTTGTCCGTTACCTATTTCTCTTTTGGCTTTGCACTTTACGCAGTATCCTTCCATGCTTGTACATCGAGGGAGACCACATATAAAGCAAACGGCATAGTAATTTTAGTGCCCGTGACCAATTAAAGTTGTTAAAAACACTAGAAACATACCTAATAAAACAAACCAAACTGGAGGGGCATTATCATGATCATGACTGTGCACTTCAGGGAGAACATCAACTGTGGCAACATAAACAAAAGTACCTGCTGAAAATAACAGCGCTAGACCTATGTTATCGTCGGTGGCAAATGAAGTATCCTTAAGTGCAAAGAATGTTAGAATAGCAACTATTGGAGATGCTAGAGCAAACAATAACAAGTATAATTTTGACTTTGACTCTTCCACATTAATATGTTTTAAAAATGAGGAGAGACCAAAAGCTGCTGGGCCTTTGTGTAGCATTATTGCTAAAAATACTATTACGCCAGTTTCCGTGCTACTAGATACTGAAGCACCTACTGCAAGCCCGTCTGCAGCTGCATGAGCCACTAATCCTATAGTTGCTGAAAGTCCGAGGAGATTTTTATCTTCATCATGATGTACTGCATGAGGAAGTCCAAATACTTCTAATAGAAGCATCAATACAAAACCGGCTAAAATTGCTATTCCTAAGGTTGTAAACTCTGCATGGCTTTCTTCATGATGTCCATGAGATGTTGCTGAAACTAAATCCTCAATCTCTTGTAATCCCACTGTAGCGTTTATGTCACCATCTTCTACTTCTTCAATTACATGGAGAATTAACTTGGAAAGAGTTTCTTCTGAAGTGTCGTGTTCGTCTTCGTGATCATCATGCCCATGAGAACCATGGCCACCAACTAATTCTTCAATTTCTTCAATCGCTTCAGTAGCAGTTATGTCACCATGCTCAACTTCAAGAATTACTAATGCAACAGAACCTGCAATTTTCTCTTCATCTTCATCATGACTTTCAAAGAGTTCTAAAGCTTCTGGAATTATAACAAGAAAAGCTGAAGCAATAAGAACGCCTGCGCCTATAGCTGTGAATTGTTTTAATTGAATTGATGACAACTCTAAAGATAATGGAACATATCCAAAAGCTGCAACTGCAATAAACATAATTACGGCAAAAATAAAAATTAACGTTTGTGGATCCATCTAACAACATCCCAATTCACAGCCACAATCATCACCAATTTCATGTTTGTGATCATGTTCACATTCAGGATAAAGTGAATCAATGGCGCTTTCATCTAAAGCCCACCTCAATAAGTCTGAAATTAATTGTGAACGATTTATTCCCTCGATTGACTCTTTCCAACCATCTAATTGTTGAACCAGAGAAGCTGGAAGATCTGCTGAAACTTTGGTTAAGGCGTATCTTGAACGTCTTGTCATAATCTAATCTAATAAACTATAATATAAAAAGATTACGATTGTATTCTGATTGTATTATTTATTATGGAATTAAGGGTAAAATAAATAAAGCAATGCCCAATAAATGATAATCTATGAATGAAAATACTGTGCAAATCGCTGTTGCTTTGATACTTGTTAACTTAGTTGCCTGGGGAGGATTTG
>CAZVIT010000079.1:0-4810 GCA_964626865.1 uncultured archaeon
TTATTGCAATACTAATTCCCTCACCAGTATAGCCATAATCCCAAACAGTATCTACGTGATGAATACCAATCGCATTATCCAGAGCAATTCGCAACTCACCATTTAATGTCAAAAATACTACACCCTCTACATTCAACAAATCATCAAGTAATTCAGTTTCGATTGTACCTGCAATTATAGGTATATGATGAAATCTCCAAGAAGGCTCAAATCCAACTTCATCAATCAATAATTGTTCATCTGATTCAGTAGGCATATGATCGAAATCAACTAATACTGATATTTTCCCATCGATGACATATTTTCCTTGTTCAACAGCAATATCTAGCATATCATGCATGCCATTTTTGTCCATATCCATTTTGGTATCTTCCCACCATTCCACATCGTTATTTTCTGCTAAAGAAGAATACGAAACAATCTTGAATTTTTCCTCTGAATCATCTCCAAAAGATAGTGATGGTTGAAAACTAACCATAATGGCAAGCATAACTGCTACTAATGCACGCATAAGTTAGCCAAGGAGTCTGGGATAAAAAAATATTGCAGAAAGAATGGTGGACCCGTCGGGATTTGAACCCGAGGCCTCCTGCTTGCAAAGCAGGCGATCTTCCAGGCTGATCTACGGGCCCGTTGTAGTTTAATGGAGAAAGGGGAACATAAGGACGACTATCGCTATTTTCTAACACCTGTTTGTACATTCCAAAGGCGATAATAATTAGATTTGTTTTCAATTAATTCTTCATGCTTGCCTGATTCTACAACTTTTCCTTTATCTAATACTATAATTGAATCACTATGTCTTATTGTAGAAAGTCTATGTGCAATAACAATTGTTGTTCTATTTTTTGAAATTAAATCTAGGGATTTCTGTAAAGCCTCCTCTGTCTCATTATCTACTGATGAAGTGGCCTCATCCAATACCAAAATAGGAGCGTCCTTCAATACTGCCCTAGCTATTGAAATTCTTTGACGCTGACCACCTGATAATTTATGACCTCCCTCTCCAATTTGAGTGTTATAACCTTCTGGGAGACTTATTATAAAATCATGTATTTCAGCCACCTTAGCAGCACTAATTATTTCAGCTTCTGAAGGATTCTTACTCCCATATGCTATATTTTGCAATACTGAACCTGGAAACAGAGTAATGGTTTGAGTAACTAGAGATATAGAAGATCGTAAATCTTTTAAATTTAATTTTGAAATTTCATTACCATCTAAAAAAATATTTCCCGAATTGGAAACATGAAATCGCAATAATAACCTAATTAAGGTTGTTTTCCCACTACCTGTAGGACCTACTATTGCCTGTGTAGTACCTGCCTTAATGTTAAAGTCAAAATTATCCACTACAAGCTCTCTGCCAGGATAGGAAAAACTAATATTTTCAAAAATAATGTCTCCTTTAACCTTAGATTTATCTAAGGGTATTGCTCCTTCTTCTATTCTAATTTCAGTTTCTAGCAAATTAAGAACTCTAGTTGTAGAAACCATAGCTCTTTGATACAAATCAAAAGTTTCTCCTAATCTTGTAAGAGGCCAAAGCAATCTTTGCATCATAAATATCATGACACTGTAGGATGCAATCGCCATTTTGTTTTCTAAAGTCATCAGGCCTCCATGAAGCAATGTTCCTGTAAAACCAATAAGTATTGCCATTCTGATTAACGGAACAAATGCTGCACTGAGCCTTATCGCATCTTGATTGGCTTCTCTATAAGCCTGAGATGCTTTCCTTACTCTTTCAACTTCAAGTTCTTCGCTTGTAAAACTTTTAATTGTACTTATTCCACTCAAATTATTGGACAAAAGTGCATTAAGTAAACCCACTTCTTTTCTTACTTTAGAATACCTTGGTGCAATACGAGATTGAAATCTAAATGAACCCCAAATAATTACAGGAATGGCGCCAATTGAATAAAGTGCAATTGTAGGTGATATGTAAAAAAATATAGCACCTATAACTACGACAGTCGTACTAACCTGTAGTAACTCATTTGCCCCTTTATCCAAAAATCTTTCAAGCTGATTAATATCATCATTTAAGATTGACATCAATTCACCTTTAGACTGATCGCTAAACCATTCCATTTCCAAATTCTGAATATGTGAATAAGCATCTAATCGTAATTCATGTTGAACTGTCTGTGCAAGATTTCTCCAGAGAACTCCATAAATGTATTCAAAAAGTGATTCGAAAACCCATATTATAATCGTTAACAGTGACAAAACAATTAATTGCTCTTTGGGATTTGAATAACCAATATCTGCCAAAACAGATTCCTCTTTTTTAACTACGACATCAACTGCTGCACCTATTAGCAAAGGTGGTGCCAAGTCAAATATCTTATTTAATATGGAAAATAAAGTAGCTAACCACATTGTCGATCTATGATTTTTTGTGTGGGCTAATAATCTACTAATTGGTGCTTGTTCAGTCATTTTTACTTTACTCTTGCATAGTGGCCATTTGAAATTTGAACTAAAGGAACTACTTCATTCAAACTTGAACGAACAATATAATCAATCCCTTTCCCTTCAATTGATTTGATTTCTAATTTCTCTTGTTCAGTCATTTCTGTAGCTAATTTAGCTTTTGATTCATCTAAATAAGTTATAGGGCTGGGTACATCTCCAAGAATCATAATCTTTTCTTTACTCTTATCAAAACTTGGAGTTGCTGACAATAATGCTTTGGTATATGGATGTTGAGGATTAGAAAATAATTCTTCTGTATCTGCTTCTTCAACAACTTTACCTAAATACATAACTGCTAAACGATCACACATATACTCTATTACTGATAAATCATGAGAAATGAAAATATAAGTTAAATCATATTTCTTCTGTAAATCGTTTAGAAGATTGAGAATTTGAGCCTGAACTGAAACATCTAAAGCAGATGTGGGTTCATCTAAAACTAATATTTTTGGATCTAGGGCAAGAGCTCTAGCAATAACTATTCTCTGCCTCTGACCTCCTGAGAATTCGTGTGGATATCTGTACAAATGTTCTTCACCTAGGCCAACATTGTTCAACAATTCAATAACTCTACCACGTATATTTTCTGTTTTACCATGAATTACTAATGGTTCACTTACAATATCTTTGATTATCATACGAGGATTCAATGCACCCATAGGATCCTGAAAAACAACTCCTATTTCTCTACGGAATTTACGTAATTCTTCACTGGTCAATTCCTCTAGCTTATTACTTACAACATTAGTTCCAATGATTTCTTCAGATAAAAACACTGAACCTGAGGTTGGTTCTACTAATCTAAGTAAAGTTCGCATCAAGGTAGTCTTTCCACAACCACTTTCACCAACTATACCAAACGTTTTGCCACTTTCAATTTCTAAGTCAACACCATCTAAAGCTTTAACCAGAGCAATATCAGTCCCCCAAGCATTCTTCACCGGAAAATGTTTTTTCAACTTTTTGATACTTAATATTCTCTTCATTATGCTTCAACCTCTTTTAAATTAGGAACTTTTAATCTTTCTTTACCACCCTTTGGTATAGCACCCAATAGTCCTTTGGTATATTCATTTTTTGGATTTGTAAATATCTCATCTACAGTGGCTTCCTCAACGATTTTACCTTTGTACATGACAGCAACTCTTTCACAAGTTTCAGCTACTACTCCAAGATCATGTGTTATCAAAAGAACCGACATATTTTCTTCTTTTTGAATATCTTTGATTAATTGAAGTATTTGAGCTTGTATTGTAACATCTAATGCTGTTGTTGGTTCATCTGCAATAAGCATTTTGGCTTTTCCTGCTAAGGCCATTGCAATCATTACTCTTTGCTGCATACCTCCACTTAATTCATGAGGATACGAATTAGCAATTTGCTCTGGATTAGGCAATTTTACTCTAGACAAGGCCTCTATTACCATTAAATCTAGAGCTGATGCAGGATTATTTCTCTGCAAATAATCTCTAAAAAACATATTTATTATTACAAATAGGAAAGGCAAAGCAAATGTCCATTGACCTAACATAACAAATAAGGAAATAAAAGATATACAAAATGCTATAATTGTAAACTCGACACCTGGAGAAGCTTTCCACCTTTCACTTTTATAAACTGGAATTTCCTTTTCAGAAGCTAAATCATTAATCACTTCATTTTGATGTAAGACTAGAATTTCTCCAATTTGTTCATTAACTGTCATAACTGGATTTAACGCAGACAATGGATCTTGAAAAATAATGCCAACTTCTCCACCCCGAATCTCTCTCATTCTCTCCTCAGAGGCTTCTGTAATATCTTCTCCATTTAGAATTATATTGCCATCTATCTCTGCACTTCTTGGCAGCAACTTGAGCACTGAATAACATGTTACTGATTTACCTGAACCCGTTTCACCAACTAATCCAAAAATTTCTCCTTTTTTAATCTTAAGATTTACTCCATCCAGAGCTTTGACAGCTCCGTCATAAGTATTGAATTTTAAAAACAAATTATCGATTTCTAACATTAGTTCCTCTGCTTAGGGTCCAAAATATCCCTAATTCCATCTCCTAATAGGTAAAAGCCTAGAGCCCATAGAGCAATAACTAGTCCGGGGAAAAAGAAAGACCACCATTGTCCTAACAAAATGTTATCTTGCCCAAACGAAACAAGCTTACCCCATTCTGCTAAATCTGGACCTCCTCCGAATCCTAAAAAACCCAAAGCTGCTAAAGATAATACGATACCTCCCATATCCATAGTTGCAATAACAATTATTGAGGTAATGCAATTAGGAATTACGTGCTTAAATATTATTCTAAAATCTGAAGCCCCAGATGCT
>CAZVIT010000080.1:0-4802 GCA_964626865.1 uncultured archaeon
TGGCAAATTTGGGAAATAAGCGGAGGTTTTCCACCGCATTTGAGACAAATATCCATTAATCATCTAAAGGAGGGGGATTTTGTTTTTTATGCTTCGAAAGTTTTTTCTTTAACGTCACTTAATCAAAAACATGAAATCATTTAAACCAAATCGAAAAATTAAAGATATTGCTTACGTTGATAGTATAGAAAAATACAATGAAACATATGATTATTCAATTAAGAATCCTGAAGGATTCTGGACTGAGCAAGCTGAAAGAATTACTTGGTTTAAAAAATGGGACAGAATATGGAATTGGGACTTTGAAAAAGCAGATATTAGCTGGTTTGAGGGTGCTGAACTTAATGCATGTTATAATTGCGTTGACCGACATGTTGAAAATGGACATGGGAACGAAACTGCCCTTATTTGGGAAGGAAATGATCCCTCGGAAAGTAAAAAACTAACTTATGATGATTTATTAAAAGATGTTCAACTTGCTGCTAATTCTTTAAAGGATTTAGGCGTTGAAAAAGGAGATCGTGTCTGTATTTATATGCAAATGATTCCTGAATTAACCATTGCATTATTAGCTTGTGCAAGAATAGGTGCAGTGCATTCTGTAGTTTTTGGAGCCTTTTCTCCAGATAGTTTAGAATCACGAATAAATGATTCGGAATGTAAAATTCTAGTCACACAGGATACTGGCGTTAGAGGAACTAAAAATAATATTCCAATGAAGAAAAATGCTGATGTGGCTATTAAGAACACACCATCTATCAAAAAAGTCTTGGTTGTAAAAAGAACCGGGAGTCCAATTGAAATGGATCGAGATAGAGATGTGTGGTGGCATGAAGCTATAGATTCTGCAGATACGATTTGTGAACCTGAAATTATGAGCTCAGAAGACCCATTGTTCATATTGTATACTAGCGGATCAACTGGAAAACCGAAAGGCGTTATGCACACTACTGGAGGATACATGGTTTACACTTCAACTACTCACCATTATATCTTCGATTACAAACCTGGAGAGATATATTGGTGTACTGCAGATATAGGTTGGATTACTGGACATTCATACATTGTATACGGCCCAATGGCAAATCGTGCTGTAACTATGATGTTTGAAGGAGTTCCAAATTATCCTGATTATGGAAGGTTTTGGGAAATTGTTGAGAAACATAAAGTAAATATTTTCTACACTGCTCCAACGGCATTACGTGCCTTAATGAAAGAAGGCGATGATTGGCCAAAGAGACATAATCTTGAAAGTCTAAGAATATTAGGAACTGTGGGCGAGCCGATAAAAGAACCTGAATGGATGTGGTACCATAGCATTATTGGAAATGAAAACTGTCCAATAGTAGATACTTGGTGGCAAACTGAAACCGGTGGAATAATGATTACACCTTTGCCTGGAGTTACTGAAACAAAACCCGGTTCTGCAACTAAACCCTTCTTTGGAGTTTTACCTGAATTAGTAGATGATGATGGAAATGTTCTGGAAGGAAATAATGTTGAAGGGAACTTAGTGATGCAAAGACCTTGGCCAAGTATGATGAGAACTGTGTATGGAGATCATCAACGATTTTTTGATACTTACTTCTCGCGTTTCCCTGGAAAATACTTCTCAGGTGATGGATGTAAAAGGGATGAAGACGGATATTACTGGATAACTGGAAGAGTTGATGACGTTATTATTGTATCTGGACATAATTTGGGAACTGCAGAAATTGAAGGTTCTATAGGGGGCCATCCTGATGTTGCTGAAGCTGCAGTAGTGGGATATCCACATGAAATAAAAGGAAACTCAATTTACGCGTTCGTAACCCTAAGAACTGGAAGAGAAATTACTAAAGATACAAAATCAGATATTGCAAAAATTGTTAGAGCTGATATTGGACCTCATGCAACACCTGAGAAGATTCAATTTACTGAGGGGCTACCAAAGACGCGTTCTGGAAAGATTATGAGAAGAATTTTGAGAAACATTGCCTCTGACAATATTGATGATTTAGGAGATATTTCTACTTTAGCTGATCCAAGCGTTGTTAAATCCCTCGTTAACGATAGAATTTAGTCGCTAGGTTTTACCATCTTTTCAGGATTTAATATCTCAATTAACTCTTCTTCTGATAAATCGGTTAAATCAAGTGAGGTCTCCAAAACTGTTTGACCCGATTTATGAGCCTCTTTTGCTATTTTAGCAGCTTCCTCATATCCAATTACTGGAGCCAAAGTAGTAGCTAACATTAAACCAGACATCAAAAGTTCAGGACCTTTCTCAGTTGCCTCAAGACCATCGACACATTTAGTAGCAAAAACCTCAACGGACGTAGACAAAAGTGAAATTGCTTGTAAAAGATTGTGAGCTGCAAAAGGTAGCATTGTATTTAATTCAAAATAACCCCCTTGCCCGCTTTGAACAAGTGCTGTATCACAAGCTATAACTTGTGATGAAGATTGAATGATTGCCTCAGGAATAACTGGATTAACTTTACCAGGCATAATTGAAGAACCAGGTTGAACTGCAGGTAATGATAATTCAGCAATGCCTGAACGAGGGCCGGACCCCATTAAGCGTATATCATTAGCTATTTTTTGCAAACTTACAGCTAAACCACGTAATACTCCGCTAGTTGTCAAGGCTCCATCCAAACTAGATTGTGCTAAAAAGTGATTATCTGTTTCGTAAACATCTATTCCAGAGAATTTAGAGATATGCTTGCAAGCTAATTCAGAAAAATTAACCTTTGTATTCACACCTGTACCCACTGCTGTTCCACCTAGTGCAAGTAAAGATAATTCATCCTTAGCAAGTAATAAACGATCAAGTGAACGCTCAACAAGTCCTGCATAACCAACAAACTCCTGTCCAAGCCTTATCGGTGTTGCATCCATCAAGTGAGTTCGTCCTGTTTTGATTATAGACATGAACTCTTCTGATTTTTGATTTAAACTATTTTGAAGAGTTAATAGAGCCGGACAAAGGTTTTCCTCTATTTCTAACAAGGCTGAAAGATGAAGGGCTGAAGGAATAACATCATTTGAAGACTGCCCTTGATTCACATGGTCATTAGGATGTATTTTCAGCCCACTTTCCTTTGATGATATGGTTGCTATAACTTCATTAGCATTCATATTGGTTGATGTGCCTGAACCTGTTTGGAACACATCAACTGGAAAATGTTCATCATAATCTCCATCTGCTACACTTATTGAAGCTGAAATAATTACCTCTTTCATTTTCTCATCAATTATCCCTAGTTCTGCATTTGCTGCTGCAGCACCCGCTTTGATGTAACCAAGGGCCCGAATAAATGAACGAGACATCTGAATACCACTTATTGGGAAATTAAGAACAGCTCTCTGCGTACTTGCACCCCATAGTGCCGATTTAGGGACTTCCATTTCTCCCATAGTATCTGATTCAGTTCTAGTGTATGGATCTGAGGGTAAACTACCTGTTAATGAAAGATTATTAGCGCTTTTTTTTATTGATTTCTTGTTTATAGATGAACGCATTTTTTGTTTTTTACTTCCCGGACACTCATACATCCCAAATTTGGGGAATTTAACATGTCCTTCGTTTAGATTCTCCATATGAACTTTCAGCATTGAGTTGATTGAAAGATCATTATAGCATTCTTCTACATAATTCTGAAGGCTTTCACGTACTTCTTTTGTCACTCTTATAGAGGTATAGTCTATTTTAGACATATTATCGTCATAAAAGGAACTGTATTAAAAGGTATGCATTTTGCATAAATATGCATTTTGCATACATATATTGTGTTAAGAATTGGCCTGATTAGTAAATTTTTAGCTATTTTTCAACCTAGACTGGTGCGTAAGGCGGAGGATTATGTGGATCCCAACAAGTTACGAACCTTTCATCCAAATCATCTAAACGTTTCATGACTGAATCTGATATTTCAAAATCAAAAACTGAGAAATTTTCTATAATTCTAGACTCATTAACTGATTTTGGAAGTACAACCATCCCTCTTTGTATAGCCCAACGGACTAAAATTTGAGCTGGAGTCTTACTTAATTCCTTTGAAATTGTGACTAAACGTAGCTCATCCATCCGTTTAGCGTGAACTAATGGACTATAAGCTTCAATTATTATATTTTTAGAATTGCAAAAATCTAATAATTCTTTTTGATAATGATAAGGATGAAATTCTACTTGATTAACTGCTGGTAAAACATCATATTTACTCTCTAATTCTTTCAAATTATCTATAGTGAAATTACTAACACCTATGGATTTGCAAAGGCCTTTTTTCTGTAATTCAATAAATGCCCTCCATGAATCATTTCTTTTATCTTTCAATGGCCAATGTATAAGATAAAGATCAATATAATCACAACCTAATCTTGCTAAGCTTTTTTCGCAAGCCTCAATTGCTGTTTCATAACCCTGATCTTTGTTCCATAATTTTGTTGTAATAAACAAGTCTTCACGTAAAACATCCGTATCTTTCACTGCCCTTCCAACATCTGATTCATTATCATAGGCTCTTGCTGTATCTATGTGCCTGTATCCTGCTCTAATAGAATCCAAGACTGCATTGTACGTGGAGTCTCCTGGTTCTGATTTCCAAGTACCTAGTCCCACTACAGGAATCTTATAACCATCATTCATAGTCATGTACAACTGATTTGCCATAAACCTCCAAAGAACTGGCTAAATTAATTATTTGTATATCTCTACAAAATTATCGTGCAGATGGCCATTAGAAGCAATCCACTCAAATGTATCTAAAGTATAAGGTTCACCCTTATAATTTGTGATTTTTCCACCTGCTTCTTCT
>CAZVIT010000081.1:0-4782 GCA_964626865.1 uncultured archaeon
AATTTTATATCTGAGAATTTTGCAAATTGGAAATTGGAAGATGTTCCTTTAGAAGCTATAGCAAGTGCATTGTTATCTTCAAAAAGTTCATCAACTACAGTTGTTTCTAAAGATTCAAAATCTATTTCATCACCTTGGAAACAAAAAGGACATTGGAGGCAAGGCCTTTCATGAGTGAAAGATTAACATTAGGTGATAGGTCTTTTGATGTAAAAATAAGGAGGACTGGAGATAATTTTACGCTTCTTATTGGGGAAGATGAGTTTAACGGTTCTTATTCTAGGACATTAAATGGAGGTATCAATATACAATTTGAAAGTTCAAATTCCATTTGTTATACAGAAAAGAATGTAGATGAAGTATATGTTTTCGCTAATGGTAAAAATTATTTCTTTAAACATCAGAAAGTTCGTTTTGATTCTGTAGAACAAGAAGTGATTAGTGAAGACCGTGTTTTGAGTCCAATTACTGGTAAATTATTAGATAACAAGGCAAGTCAGGGTTTTCAAGTTTCTAAGGGAGATGTTGTTTTAGTTCTTGAGGCTATGAAAATGGAGCATAGGTTGACTGCACCTAGAGACGGGAAGATATCAAATATAACTAATGTAGAGATAGGTGGACAAGTTAAAGAAGGCGATTTTATGTTTGAATTGGAGGATGAATGAGTACGTTACGAAGTAGTCATAATTCTAATAGTGAAGAGTCACTATTGAATTTAGAGTACAACAGAAAATTAGTACAGGAACTGAAAAATAAGATTTCTGAGATTAGTAAAGGAGGAAAAAAGACAGCAATAAAGAAGCATCAAGACCGAGGAAAATTGCTTGTTAGAGATAGAATAGATTTATTGATAGACCCAGACACTCCATTTCTGGAGTTGTCAACATTAGCAGCCATTGATTTGTATAATAATGAAGTACCTTCGGCAGGAATAGTTACAGGGATTGGAGTTGTACACGGTAGAGAGGTAATGATAATTGGAAATGATGCTACAGTTAAGGGAGGGACTTACTTTCCATTAACAGTTAAGAAGCATTTACGGGCACAGGAGATTGCTCAAGAGAATAATCTTCCTTGCATTTATTTAGTTGATTCTGGCGGTGCATTTCTTCCAATGCAAGATGAGGTTTTTCCTGATAAGGAGCATTTTGGTAGAATATTTTACAATCAAGCGCAAATGTCAGCAAAGGGAATTCCGCAGATTGCAGTAGTTATGGGTTCTTGTACGGCAGGTGGAGCTTATGTTCCTGCAATGTCTGATGAAACAATAATTGTTAAAGAACAGGGTACTATATTTTTGGGAGGTCCTCCTCTTGTTAAGGCTGCAACAGGTGAAGTTGTCACTTCTCAGGACCTTGGAGGGGCTGAGGTTCATACACGAAAAAGTGGTGTAGCTGATCATTATGCTTTGAATGACTCACATGCACTTGAGATTGCAAGAGATATTATTTCCAATTTAAATCGAGAGCCTAAATCAACATTATCTGTTAGTGAACCAGAGGAACCTTTATTCAATCCTGAAGAATTATATGAGATAATTCCAAAAGATACTAGGAAGCCGTATGATGTAAGGGAAATAATTTCAAGAATTGTAGACTCTTCTAAATTTCATGAATTTAAGGCAAACTATGGAACTACAGTAGTTTGTGGATTTTCGAAAATAATGGGATATCCTGTAGGAATTATTGCTAATAATGGAGTTTTATTCTCAGAATCCTCATTAAAAGCCACACATTTTATTGAAATGTGCTGTCAACGTAAGATACCGTTGGTTTTTCTTCAAAACATAGTTGGGTTCATGGTAGGTAAGGACTACGAAGCAGGCGGTATTGCAAAAGATGGTGCTAAGATGGTAATGGCAGTTTCAAATGCTAATGTTCCAAAATTTACAGTAGTTATTGGTGGTTCTTTTGGAGCTGGAAATTATGGAATGTGTGGAAGAGCGTATCAACCAAGGCAATTGTGGATGTGGCCAAATTCCAGGATTTCAGTAATGGGAGGAGAGCAAGCTGCTGATGTTTTATCTACAATCAAAAAGGATCAAGTTGAGTCCTCAGGTTCTAAATTAAGTCAGAAAGAGGTTGATAAAATTCGTAACCCAATATTAAAAAAATATGAGGATGAAGGAAATCCATATTATTCAACTTCGCGATTGTGGGATGATGGAGTAATAGATCCACTTGATACAAGAATGATTCTTGCACTAGGACTATCTACAGCAATGAATGCGCCAGCGGAAAAGACAAATTTCGGCGTTTTCCGGATGTGAATTGGATTAAACCTTAAATATAGCCTTAATTTTTAATTAATATGGAAGAATCAATTTGTCGTATTGAGCTTGAAACAGAAGATACAACATTCATAGCTAAAGTTCAAACTGACATGGGAGGGCCACGCGAATATCGTAGTAAGAGATTTGATGGCTTATTGAATCAAGTGATGAGTGAACTTCAAGCTGAGTTTGAACCAGATTTCGAATGAATTTTTATCCTTTAATTGGGATTAGTCTAGGTGTTCTTTTAAGCTACTATATTTTGAAAATTTTGGCAAAAAGGATGAACAAGGATATGCCAACTTTGGGTGAATTAATGTATCCTATGCATCACTCAGATTCTAGAAGAGATAAGATTAATCAAAGGAAGGAAAAGCTTACAGAGAAGAAAGGCAAGCATTAAATGCAGACTCAATTGTAGCAGGCTAAGGTGAAAAATGCGTTATTTCTTAATTCTAGCACTTGTGTTCGTTATTTCAGCTCTTGTATCTACCGATGCGTCAGCTGAACCTGAAGTTTATATGGTTGAACTTGTTCCAGAGGCAGTTGATAATCAACAAGAAGAGGATGTTTCTTTTAATGTAGATTGCTCAGTTTGTAATGGCGAAGGTTTAACTTATTTTTACTGGAATTCCTCAATAGATGGAGTTTTAGCTTCAGGTTCTCAAGATCCAAACGCAATGCTGTCTTCGACAGATTTTAGTACTGGAAACCACACAGTTACTTTTCAGGTAAGAGATAATAATAGTGAATGGAGTGTAATAGGTGACAGTTCAAGTGCTGTACTTACAGTTTCTGGAAGAGACGATGGCGGTGGCGGTGGAGACGGAATTACTGTCAATTTTGATATTACGCCTCTAACTATACATCTTGGAGAAGAAGCTAGATTTAGTTCATGTTCTGAAATGCAACCGGAGCCACAGCCTTGTGTTGATGATCCTGATGCTGATTTAATTTTTTATTGGGAAGTTCTTTGGAATAATGAAGGAGATTGGTCTTATATGGCGAATACAGAATCATTTGAGTCAGTCAACCTTCAAGAAGGAACACATACTGTCAAATTAACTATAACGTATGGGGATGATACCGCAAATTCTACGCAAGAAATGATAGTCTTGCCTCCTATTCCACTGGCAGTCATTGAGTTTGAAGATGGAGCTTCAGTAAAAGAAGGTCAAATTCTAGAGATTAATGCGAGGTGTTTAGATAATAATCAAGATGAAATAGATTGTGAATATTTCTGGGAAATTTGGTACAAAGATACTGGTGACCCAGAGTTATTATTTGTACTTACTGGCTCTTTTATCTCAGTATCAAACCTTACACATGAGTCGACGGGTTTCTACGAATTTGTTTTAAGAACTAAAGATTTAGATTCAGGAATTTTCTCTCTTTATACCACAAGAATAGTAAATGTTCTCCCTCCAAATGAGACTCCCTCTGCTTCAATAAGTATAAGTCCAGATTCATTGGGTGGTTTGACTCCACAATACTATCAATATTCTGTATTGACTTTTAGTTCATCTTCATATGATCCAGACGGCAGTATAATTTCTTTCAAATGGTATTTTAATAACGAATTAATTTCAGAGGATGCCCAATTTTCTAAATCTTTCAATGAAACGGGAATATATCAAATAAAATTGGAGGTTCAAGACGATAATGAAGTATGGAGTTCTAAAACATCTACAAATTTCAAAATAATTACAAATACAGCACCTTCGGTTGACTTTGATTATTCTACTGACGGTTCAATGTATTATTTTAATTCATCAGCTTCAGATTCAGAGGGAGTTATTTCTTCGTATGAATGGTCAATAAATGGAGTTAGCTATTCAAATGAGGAAAATATGACTTGGACTGCAAATAAAACAGGAACATATACTGTTTCTTTATCGGTAACTGATGATGGCGGAATGCAATCTACAGTTAGCAAAGATGTTGATGTTAAAATCGCAGAAATGAAGAATTTTGTGGCTTTATTTAGTTCTAATAATATTGAAGTAGGTGGCAAGTTTGAAATAGATTTTAGTCAAACCACAGGTGAGGTAGAGTTCTTCAGAATTAAGGTTCTTTATCCAAATGGTACAACTAAAGAGTATCAAACAACAGATATTTATTCAAAATTCTCAATTGTTTTCGATAAATCTGGCGTTTATCCTGTAGATGTACAAGTTATTTGGAAGGATGGCGTGGATAGAGGTCTTGATGATTTTTATGGACCTACTGTGAATGTTGGTGAAGATGGAAGCAATTCAGGAGGAGGAAATAATGACAAGACTAATTCTACAGACTCTTTAGATGATGATACTGGGCTATCCTCATTATCATTATTAGTTTCTACCTTCTTACTTTCGATAATTGCAGTAAGTAGACGTCAGAGATAGACTTTTTCTTTTTTGATAAGAGAAGTCCAATAGCCTAGTCCAAGACTCATAATTATTTCAGTAGCAGCTATAGCAAAAAATAGAGCCTCGCTGTGAACAATATTTTCTTCAAAGCTTTCTTCA
>CAZVIT010000082.1:0-4779 GCA_964626865.1 uncultured archaeon
AGAGGTACATCTTGAAAGAAATTGAATCAATTTTGGATTGGAAAAACAATGATTATCATCCAGTTGTTGAATTACCAGATAGTTATGATGTTTTAGATCTCAGTGTAAATCCTTGGGTTCCTTCGAAAACTGAGTTTAGCATAGGGAGATATGATGAAGTTAGACCTGGAATGTACACAACACCTATTTTTGAGGGAATTCGAAATATTCATGTTGGAATTGATATTAATGGACCTATTGGAACGCCATGTCTGGCTTTCACAGACGGTAAAATTGCACATTTCGGTTATAATTCAGAGCCTGGAGATTATGGATACGTAGTAATTACAGTTCATGAGATCTCTGGGATTAATATTTGGGCTTTATATGGCCATTTAAGCTCAGAGTCTATAGTTGGAAAGTCAATAGGGCAAAAGATTCAGAGAGGCGAGACTATTGCCTGGTTTGGCCCTGAAACTGAGAATGGTGGATGGGAACCACATCTTCATTTTCAATTGTCTTTGATAGAACCGAAAACACATGACTTGCCAGGAGTTGTTTCTCCTTCGGACAGATTACAGGCGTTACAGGATTATCCCGATCCGAGGTTAATCTTAGGGGAACTTTATTGAGCATAGTATTGGTAACTTTTTAATCAAGCTATTTTGTATACGAATATGCATAAATTCTTGGCCATCACTATTATGCTGGTTTTGGCCACACCCGGATGTTTGGATAGTCTAAAGGACGAACTGGTTAGCTGTGACAATGCTACAGGCCAATGCAGGTATGAAATATTAAGAGCAAATGAATATTCATCGATTCATCTTGAGATTAATTATGTAACTGGCAATTCACCAGATTCAGATGCATTAAATCTTTTGAAACAAAGAATAAAAGAAGTCACAGATAAGTCAACAGTTACTATTAGTCAGAGTAGTTTTGGTAGCACTCAAAATAGTTATACACTAGAAGAGATATTAGAAATTGAGAATGAGGAACGTTCTCGTTTTAAGAGTGGCAACACTTTTGTTATTCATATTTTATATCTAAATGGAGAGTACAAAGATAACGATCAGACTTTAGGTTTGGCATATTCAGGAACTTCGTTTGTTATGTTTAAAGAAAAAATCGAAGATGCGGCATTTTTACTTATTTCAGCTAAAGATATCGAGAAATCAGTAATTGTTCATGAATTTGGTCATTTACTTGGCCTAGTAAATAATGGCTATCAATCACCTCATGATCATGAGGACCCTCAGCATCCTCATCATTCAAATAATGAGGACTCAGTTATGTATTGGGCTATTGAAAGTCAAGACATAGCTAATCAGATTGATGGTGAACCACCAAACAATTTTGATTCTGATGATTTAGATGACTTGAGACTATTGAAAGAAGGTAAATTGTAGTGAAATATTATACAACTGCAACTGTTTTCTACATGTTTTTTATATTCTATCTCAGCCACACCCCTCAGGATAATCTTCCTGAAGAAGCCTTACGTATTAAAAACGTAGATTTATTATTCCATTTTTTAGAGTATTCTGTCTTGGGTTTTTTGTTATTCCAGTCTATTTCTGTAGATAGTCTACTTATTACTAATCCATTACATGGAACTATATTGATTGGCACTTTATTTGCAATCTCAGATGAATATCATCAAAGTTTTGTTCCGGGACGGTATATGTCTACAATGGATATGATATTTGATTCGTTAGGAGTCTTGTTTGGTTCTTTTCTTACTTCTAAAGTTTTCAATTCTTCTTGACATTTTCTTTATCAATTTTCTTTTTCTAGGTCTAGGACTAGTATCAAACGTGACCCATCCAGTCCCTTTTTGCGTGCATTTCGGTTCTTCAGAATAGTCTGCTGCCATTATGTTCGCCGCGGAGTAAACCCTCTTTATATAGCTATCCTCGGAAAATGTATTATTTGTCAGGTGATGGGAGTAAGCCCCTTTCTGTTAACCGAAAAACGGTTGGCGACATTTAGCTATGCTTCCTACCTACCGCTCCCGAGCAGGTCGATGCGGTTACTTGGAATTGCTCCAGCAGGGATGTTCGTTTCACCAAATCCTCTATCGACGTCACGTCCAGGACGATCATTCCATAAGATAGGGCTGTGTCGTTTCTGTTTCAGTGCCGACCCTCTCGGGCCCCTTGCGGCTGCTTTGCTCATGGAGAGGGGACTTTCCTCAGCCTAAGGCCGTCGGTCGCCCTCCATCTCCTGACTATTAAATTATTACATGGTTAGAATATATAGTTCACGGTTTATGGTAAATCCTTATTTACAGGTAATATTCGCAATCAATGCCTAGCAAAGGTGAGGACACTAAAAATAGTGATAAATCTAATTTTCATAGTACTTCTGATTATCAAAAAGCTTATGAAAAATGGAAGGCTGAAGTTCTTGAGCCCTCACTAAAGAAAAATCCAGAAAGGTTGAAAGAATTTATGACCACCTCAAGTCAAAAAGTTGATAGGTTGTATACGCCTTTAGATACCGCACATATAGACTACCAAAGAGACATATCATATCCTGGTGAATTCCCTTATACTAGAGGGATACATTCTACGATGTACCGTGGAAGATTGTGGACTATGAGGATGTTTGCAGGTTTCGGTTCTGCTGAGGAAACAAATGCACGTTTCAAATATCTTTTAGAACAGGGTCAAACAGGACTTAGTACTGCTTTTGATTTGCCAACATTATATGGATATGATAGCGATTCACCAACTGCAGCAGGAGAATTTGGTGAATGTGGGGTTGGTGTTAGTAGTTTGGAAGACATGTCTATTTTGTTCAAAGATATCCCTCTTGATAAAGTAACAACTTCAATGACTATCAATTCACCTGCTGCTATGACATGGGCAATGTACATTGCAAACGCTGAGAATCAAGGCATTCCTAAATCTAATTTAGGTGGAACTATCCAAAATGATATTTTGAAAGAATATATAGCACAAAAAGAGTACATATTCCCTCCACTTCCATCAATGAGACTAGTTACGGATACTGTTGAATATGGGACAAAATATATGCCTAAATGGAATACTATTTCTATTTCAGGCTATCATATAAGAGAAGCAGGTTCAACAGCAGTCCAAGAATTAGCTTTTACACTAGCTGACGGTTATGCCTATGCAGATTGGGCTATTGAGCGAGGATTAAATATTGATGATTTTGCGCCACGCTTTAGTTTCTTTTTCAATGCCCACAATGATTTTTTCGAGGAAATAGCGAAGTATCGTGCAGCTAGAAGAATATGGGCTAAAGATATGAAGGACAAATATGGGGCTAAAGACCCTAGAAGTTGGACTTTAAGATTTCATACACAAACTGCAGGATGCAGTTTAACAGCTCAACAACCTGAGATTAACATAGTAAGAGTTGCGATTCAGGCAATGGCTGGTGTTTTGGGAGGGACACAGTCACTTCATACAGATTCAATGGATGAAGCATTGGCCCTCCCCTCAGAAAAGGCAGTTCAGATAGCTTTACGGACACAACAGGTTATAGCTCACGAATCTGGCGTCGCTAATGTCATTGATCCTCTTGGAGGAAGTTACTATTTGGAATGGTTGACTGATGACATGGAAAGGCAAGCCAGAGATTACTTTGATCGTATTGATTCATTAGGTGGTGTAGTCTCAGCAATTGAGAAAGGTTTCTTCCAGAAAGAAATAGCAGGAGCCTCCTATCGTTACCAACAGGAAATAGATAATGAAGATAGAGTAGTAGTGGGAGTTAATCAATATACTTCAGAGGAGTCTGTTGAAATTCCAATTTTAGAGATGGATCCTGAAGGATTTGAACGGCAGTGTGCTCGTCTCAAAAGATTAAGAGATACAAGAAATAAAAGTAAGCATGCGGCAGCGTTGAATGCTATAGAGAAAGCAGCAGATGGTGAGGATAATTTAATGCCTCATTTTATCGAAGCAGCCAAATCTAAGGCTACGTTAGGCGAAATGTGTGACGTTTTAAGAGGAGTATTCGGTGAGTACAGAGAAGGTTCAGACTTCTGAGGATATTTTTGACATATTACATAATTGGATTAACAGGACGTAATGCTTCAGGAAAAGGTACGGTCGCGTCTTTATTGACTGAAAAATCTTTTTCCTATCATTCTCTTTCAGATACTCTTAGAACAAAACTTATGGAAGAAGAAATGGAAGAGAGTCGAGATAATTTGATAACTATTGGGAATAGACTTAGAGGAGAAGGAGGGCCAGGAATTCTAGCAGATCTTATGCGAAAGAATATAGTTACACCTAAGCACCATGTGGTTGATTCAATACGCAATCCACACGAAGTTTCTTCACTTAGAAGAAAATATGATAATCATTTTTTTTGTTTGATTGCTGTAGATGCTAAACCTGAAATTAGGTTTGAACGTTTAAGCGAAAGAAATCGAAAGGGAGATAGTAGTTCCTGGGAACAGTTTTTGGCGCAGGAACAATTAGAGGAATCAAGCGATAATCCCAACAAACAGCAATTATTAGCTACAATTAATGAAGCGGATTATGTTCTTGATAATAGTGGTAATTTAGAGGATTTAGAACACAATCTACAAAAGATTTTAGATAATTTATAGATTCACGTTATATGTTGCGGTCAAGAAAAACATAAAGACTATTGGTAAGAGATGAAATGCCATTCCAAAAGCTACGTTTATAACCATCCATCTTCCTGCAAAATTATTTGGCATTTCCATAACTTTGTCAACAACGGTGTTTGTCGTATCTCTTAATTTACCCGCAAAAAAGCCTACAAATCTTGCTACCTTTTCATGTGGTA
>CAZVIT010000083.1:0-4750 GCA_964626865.1 uncultured archaeon
AAAATCCCATAGAATTGATGTAGTATTTTCAGTACCAATTGCATTAAATGTTACATTCTGCCCAGAATCTACAAAAATTATATTCGATTCACCATTCGCAGTGATATGTATTTCTCCTGAAGAGTTAGGTAAAAAAAATATTAGAGCTATAATTGCTAAACTAAACTTGAATTTTTCCATACTGCCTAGAAATTTTGCGATTAACAACTTTTCTCAATTCTTCTGACCAAAGCTTTCCATCAACTATCTTCAGATCTTCATGTGTTACATCACATTTTGCATAAACAACACCATCATCGTTGTGACTAGTAGTTAATTCGATTGCAGGTTTTGCTTTTATTACAGTTGCTTGAATTAAATCATTAACTTGGTATAAATCTCTTACATTAGAAACAAATTCATTAGACATTTTTGCAATATGTAATGTACCTACTGTGTAGTTTCCTATGGATCTTTTAACACCCTTAATTTTTAATAATTCAACAGAAACCATGCTATCTCTAATACTTTGAATTTTACCAAAAACTTTGTCACCTTCTTTAAATTCAACAGGTACAGATACAGAAGGTTCAATACTGATAGTCATATTTTCAGTATCTTCTTTTACGGTTCCACAAACACCAGCTATCAATTCTCCATTATCTTCGTAAACTCCCTTTCCAGGCATATATTCCATTGCGCTTGCGAGCACGTCACCGGGTTGCTTCATTATTTTGGCAGAGAGGCTATATGATAAAGGATTGCGTTCTCTACCTTCGTATCCTTAGAATGAAAAGGCATAGTGTTTTTCAAAGGATAAACAAATTCATATAATTCAATAATTTCACAATTGTTTTTTTCTACTAATTTCTCAATAAATTTTCTGGTTTCAGATAAATGTATAGTCCAAATATTTGTTGCAATGTTCATAGCCTTTTCTAGGAATAGTTTGTCAGCACCAGGTCTTTGTGAGCCAAATGGAGGGTTCATTATTACTGTATCAAACTTATCTTCAATATTCTCTACTGCTTGATTAATCCATTTAATTTCTAATTCGTTTTCGTTTGAATATTCTTTTGCTATTTTGATAGCTTCTTCGTCAATCTCAAATCCCGTAACATTAGCACCCAGTACAGCAGATGCAATTGCTAATCTTCCGGTTCCACAGCCTAAATCAGCCACCTTTCCAGAAAGATTGCCGGCTGAGTTTACTTTTTTTATTATTTCAAAAGCAATGTCAGGAGGGGTTGAGTACTGTTCAAGTTCAGGAATTGGGCTTTCAAAATCTGGAGAATTAAATAATATTTTACTATTCATTTATGTTTTTCTATATTTTCCATAAACATTTTCTTGTAATATGATTCCTTCTTCTCTCATCTGTTTGAGTGTTAATTCAGATTTCTTTCGGTTAAATCCTTTTTCTTCCATAGAGTCATAAATTTCTTGCTCATCCATTCCTTCACTTGGTCCATTAGCCAATATTTCCAATAGTGCAGTACGTGGATCAGTTTCTTTTCTTCTTTGCTCAGCATCTAATCCAAAGAAAGCAAAGTCCACATCGCCACCTAGGGTTACATTCAAAAATAAGTCCATTAATTCTATTGCACTTTCAGCATGTTTTAAGTCAACTGAATCTGAAAGATACATTTTCGCATTTGCTTCTGCTAGTCTAATAATAGATTCTAATTGCCTTGGAGTAATAGGCATAGTTTTGTCTTGATCTTCTATATTATGATATACATTTCTAAGCTTAGTATAATATTCTTTAATTCTAGTTTGAGCTTGATGTGTCATTACAGGTCTTAATCTTCTAGCGTATGATATGTATAATCTCAAGAGTCTGGTATCAATTGGGCCTTCAAGATTTCTTGTAGTCTCTTCGTCAGGAACTTCCCCAGGTGTTAGAACTTCACCAGCCCTATGACTTTCTAATATTCTATCAGCTAATAATTTATCTCTATCAGGGTCTGGGGAATCAGTAATTATGAAGAAAACATCAAAACGACTTAGAAGAGAAACCGGCATGTTCACCTGAGGAGGTAATGGCATTGTCATATCGAATCTACTTCTTCTCGGGTTTGCAGCAGCTAGAACTGAACATTTAGATTTTAGTTGTGCATTTATTCCTGCTTTAGCTATACTGATAGTTTGTTGCTCCATTGCCTCATGCATAGCTGATCTGTCTTCTTCAGACATTTTGTCTATCTCATCAATACAGGCAATACCTCCAGATGCTAATACCAAAGTTCCAGCTTCTAGACTCCATCTTCCTTCACCAAATTCATCTCTTACTGCAGCAGCAGTTAATCCTGCAGCTGAGGTAGATTTACCTGTAGCCATTACACCACGCGGTGCTATTCTAGATGCAGATCGAAGAAGTTGAGATTTAGCTAAACCAGGATCGCCCATCATTAGCATGTGTATATCACCCCTAATTCTTGTACCATCAGGCAATTGTTTGTCAACTCCCCCAAATTGCTGCAGTGCAAGGGCACTTTTCTCCCATTCCATTCCAAATATAGTTGGCGCTAGAGAATCTCTAATTCTGTTAGAGATATCTTCTCGCAATGCTAATTCTTTAATTTTAAGAAGTTCAGCAGGTGTAGGCTCTACATCTTCATCTTCTCCTACCTTTTCATCAATACTGTGTGCATAAAGATAAATATCAAATTCACTCTTTTGTCTTCTCCCTTGGAATTGGGCTTTTGGTTTAATAATTCCCACAAGTGCTACTCTATCACCAGGTTGAACTTTGTGAGCTAGTGAACTTTCAAAATATGCAGATAATCTTTCAGGTTGAGCCCCAGGGGGCAAGTCCTCTGGAAATTCTTGTATTTCTATTTTCTGAGAATCTATGTATTGTGATAAATCATCTCTTAATTTGAAATCAGTACATTTACAACCTTCAGAAGTACATCTGGTAGGCTCTTTTATTGTAAAGAAATCTTGTATGAATGAGTTTCGGTGTCTTTCCCAATCACATTCAAAATTACCTATTTCCATTCTAGGGCGAACAGGTGTTGCTTTTCTTACAAGTCCTCTAAGTTTTACAGTACGATAAAGGTGTTCTTTTCTTAATCCACTAATCTCAACTTCATATAATTCATCAGGAATTCCAACAGGCACTACATCTAAGTCTATTTTTGTACGATGTTCTTCTTTAACTCTTTCCTTTGTATCTTCATCAATAAATTCCTGAACTACATATTTTGCAGATTCTAAAGTTTCATCTAAGTTCCATCTTAGATTGCTAGATAATCTTCCATTAAAATCAGCTACAGCTTCCCAAGTTACACTAACCGATCTTTCACCATCAGGATATTCTCTTGATACTTTCTGGATTTCATCGCTATAGGTAGGGATACTCTCAGAGTCTACTCTTTCGCCTTTACACTTTGGACAAAGCTTTCCATCATAATCACCAGTGCCTTCACACATGGTACATTTTGGAGCTGAAGCTTCTTTTCCAAATTTATCTACAGGTCTATTTCTAGAGTCCTGAAAGAAGGAACGCCAAAGTTCCATTAATTCTTCGAGCGGTATATCGTTAGCCAAGGACTAACTGCATCCGGCCGGCCGTTAAAACTCTGCCTGTGTTATCCGCCGAAAATTCTTTTCCAAATACTAGGCTTATTAGCTTGAATTTCAGCCATAAGATTTATTCTAGAGTCTACTGCAGCCATAAAATTAGGATTTATTTCTAGAGCTTTATCAAAAGCAGCTAATGCTTTTTCTCTTTCCGTTAAACCTTTCCATAATACAGTGCCTTTGTTAACCCAAGTATCAACAACATACGGATTCAAGTCTAGAGCTTTCTCAAAGGCTTCTAAGGCTTTTTCTGGTTCATCTAGAGCATAAAGGATATTCCCTTTATTTCGATGTAAAGTATCGTCATTTCCGTGTGATTTTAGAGCATGAATACAAACTTTGAGAGCAGATTTGTTATCTCCTTTCTTTCTAAGAACCAATACTAAATCATTGTGAGCTTCTTTCATGTCAGATTTAAATTTAATAGCTTTCTTAAGACATTTTTCAGCGTCATCATACTTTTGGACCAGCATCTTAGCATACCCTTTGTTGTACCAAGCTTCAGCATCTCTAGGATTTAATCTTAGAATTGCATTCCAGCATTTATCAGCTTTACCAAATTTCTTTAATTTAGTAAGTAAAATTCCCATAGATTTCCATGCCTCAATATCCTTGGGTGCTTGTTGTGTAGCTTGATGATAAGAACGTATAGCTTCTTCATAATCACCTAAAAGTTCACAAACTTCAGCTCTCCCCTTTAATGCTTCAGGATGATTAGGACTTTGTTTTAGTACAGTTTCGAAAGTATTTCTTGCATTATCGGGGTCTCCAAGTTCATATTGAACTTTTCCAAAGGCAATTCTAGCTTTAATATCACCAGAATTATCTCTTAATATTCCATCAAGTAGATTATAGGCGCCGTCAAGATCTCCGTTATAGAGTAAATCATCAAGTGTTTTTTTCCAGTTTCCAGCCATATTTATCTCTTCTCGAATGTGAAGACTCTCTCTTCCTCTCCAACCATATCTTCGGCCACGCTATAAGGTTGTTGTAGGAGTCCTTCTAAAACTCCAGCTAAACAACCAGATGTAAAATCACAATTATTTTCTTTGCCAATAATCCCTATTTCAAGGAGATTTTCTACTTTGACAATAACTTTCTCAGTATTTGTATCTAATACAAATAAATGCCCTAATCCAGCTTCAGCCCATGCTTGGTTTAGTACCATATCTAAGTCATCAGT
>CAZVIT010000084.1:0-4721 GCA_964626865.1 uncultured archaeon
TGACGGATGTATTTCACCAATACAATTTCCAAATCCAATCTTATAACCTTTTCCTTTACAAAATCCTTTTAGGGTTACAATATCTCCATCTTCCAAGAAAGTTCGTTTTTCACCATTAGGAAGTGTGATAGGCTCTTTGCCTCCCCAGGCGATTTCAAGCATAGAACCTCGACTATCTTTGTCAGGTCCAGAAATAGTTCCACTGGCTAGTAAATCCCCAGTTCTAAGATTGCATCCTGTAATTGTGTGGTGAGCAATTTGCTGAGCCATGTTCCAATACAAATAGTTGTAATTTGTTTTTGAAATAATGTAAGACTCACTCATTTTCTTTGTCTGTAAATGTATTTCTAATTCAATATCAAAATTATGATCGTTTTTATTTTTTAGATAATCAAATGGTTCAGGTTCTTGTTTAGGACTTTTACATCTAAATGGCTCTAGCGCTTCTAAGGTAATTATCCATGGAGAAATAGAGGTTGCAAAATTCTTTGCTAAGAAAGGTCCGAGTGGAATGTATTCCCAAGTTTGCACATCTCTAGCAGACCAATCATTAATTAGAGCCAGTCCAAAAACATGATTTTCAGCTTGATCAACAGGAATAGGTTCAGTTAGATAATTTCCAGATCCGATTAAAACGCCCATTTCGAGTTCAAAATCTAATCTTTTAGAATCTCCATAAATGGGTTTGTCAGAATCTGGAGGCTTAGTTTGTCCTTTAGGACGAATAATTTCAGTTCCACTAAGTACAACAGATGATGCACGACCATGATATCCCACAGGTAAATGAAGCCAATTTGGCATCAAAGCAGCATCAGCCCCTCTGAACATGGTTCCTACATTAGTTGCATGTTCTTTTGATGAATAAAAATCAGTATAATCACCAATATCTACAGGTAATTCCATAACTACATTTTCTTTTGGGATTACAGCTATTTTCTTTAACTCTTCATTGTCACGTAAGGTTGGATTATCTTCACTTAATACTTCACTTATTCTCATCCTTGCTTCCTTCCATGTTTTTCTTCCCATAGACATGAATGCATTCAAAGTAGGTTCGTGAAAAATATCTGCACCTTCTATTTCAGTCCCTTCAAAAACTCCAGCATTATCTAAGTGTGCTAAATCAATTATGAAATCTCCTATTGCAGTTACAACATGCAAGTCTCCACCATCTTTTGGGCTACAAACTCCAAAGGGTATGTTCTGTATTGGGAAATCAGAATCTTTATCTACATTCACCCAAGATCTTAGATTTGAATCGTGTGTTTTGTCCATTACATCCATCCTAACTGTGTTAAGTCATCAATGGGCTCTTGAAAAGAGCAACTGCCAAAAGAAATTGCCGTATTTTGTCGACTTTTTCCTATAATTTCTTTTGAAAATTCAAATCTAGAATCACGATCATCATCCACTTTCCAGACAAGTTTATCGTCTAAGAATTCAAAATCAGATTCGTTCTGACAATCAATCATGTGAGATAACAAAATAAACATTCTGAATTTTTCTTGCTCATTTTCAGGTTTTGGAAAGGTTGAAGCAAAAGTACTTGCACAGAACATGTTTATGAATCCGTGCATTTCAGTATCATATTCACTAGAATGATGTCGAATTGGGTGATGAAGTCCTGCAGTAAATTTGAGAGGTACTTGATGTATGCTACAATTTTGTATCATAGCAGCAACTTGCTCTACTGATGGAAAAGCATCTTTTACAATTCCACCGCATCTTAATTTAATTCCAGCATGTTCTAAATTGGAAATCATTTCAATAGTAGGTGTAATTTTGGTATCCCAGTCACCTTCATCTTCATTTGTTGAATAATTAATTCCAACATATGGCAATTCTGGAAATTCATGGTAATGCTCTAAACTATTTGAATTAAGTAAATCCACTACATTAGCCATAATTTTTCCCGAAGGCGAATCTGAAGGTAATTTTGTTTCTATAACTTCGATTGTAACTTTCTCTTCATGTTTTTTTCTGTAATTATTTATGATTGTTATTTCATCTTTAGTTTGTTGCAAGAATTCTTTATCAGAAGTACTTTGGCCACCTAATACAGATAATCTAAGTGTTCCAACATCTTTAAACTGAGGAATAAATTCTTCTAAATCATTTAGTTGGGTAATAGGTATAATGAATCTTCCTAACATCCATTTCTTATCTTCTTTAAGATGAAAAATATATTCAGCTATAGCTTCATCAAGAGGCAATTTTGCAGGAGGAAATAGACCTGCGTAGTCTATTAATCCATTCATAAATTTTTGCAAACTTTTTTTCATCAAATTTATTCGCCTAGGGCGTCTTTGTAATCTTCACCGTCTAACCAAGACTTTGAATAATTTGGATCTTCAACGTTTAATGCATACTTAGCTACTTTTAGAGGATAATGAGTATCAACCATTACAGCTAATTCATCAGTCCATTTAGCACCAATTGAAGCTTCATATTTTCCAGGATGCGGTCCGTGAGTTAATCCATCAGGATGCAATGTCATTGAACCAAATTCAACGCCTTTTCTAGACATAAATTCCTTTGAATCATAATATATGACTTCATCAGACATAATATTTGCATGATTGTAAGGTGCAGGTATTGCATTCTTGTCAAAGTCAAAAGGTCTTGGACAGAATGAGCAAACTACAAATCGGTCACTGGCAAATGTCTGGTGAACAGGTGGTGGTTCGTGGATTCTACCTACAATAGGCTCAAAATCATGAATACTGAAAGCAAATGGGTAGTAGTAACCATCCCATCCAACTACATCACAAGGGTGGTGACCTAGTGTAACTTCAGTAAATCTATTTCTTTGTTTTACGATAATCTTGAATTCACCTTTTTCATCATGAGCGACTAGTTCATCAGGCCCTCTAAAGTCACGTTCAGAGTATGGGCTTCTTTCGATAATTTGACCATATTCGTTCCTATATCTTTTAGGCGTCCTTACTTCTCCAGGGGATTCTACAATCAAAAGCGAGTGTTCTTCGTCATTCATTACATATCTGTGTAAAATTCCTCTAGGAATGACTAAATAATCTCCAGACGAATATTTCATATTTCCATAAGCTGTTTCCAAAGTTCCACTACCTTGACTAACATAGATTATTTCGTCACCCTGAGCATTACGATAGTAATAATCGTCATTTTTATCAGGATAACACATCATCATTACAACGTCATTATTGAACAAGAAAGGTTTTCTGTCCATAATCACACTTCCACCCTTATCTGCTGCTCTGTTGGTGTAAAAATGTCTCATTCTTAGACTTTTATCATCATCCTCTTCAAGTGTAAAACTTCCGATTTCTTTTGTTGACAGAACTTCAGTAGGTGGATAAATATGATAAAGAAGTGATGAAGGTCCTACGAATCCCTTATTTCCTTTCAGTTCTTCGTGATATATTTTTCCATTTTTATCTCTAAAAACTGTGTGTCTTTTCTTTGGCATTTTGCCTAATTTATGATATCGATGCATTACAAGTTACCTCTTTCAGCTTGATGTTTTTCAATTGCTTCAAATAAAGCCTTGAAATTCCCTATTCCAAATCCTTTAGATCCTTTTCTTTGAATAACTTCATAGAAAACAGTAGGCCTATCTTCTACAGGTTTAGTAAATAATTGTAATAGATATCCTTCATCATCTCTATCTACTAAAATTTTCAAATTTCTTAGAACTTCAACGTCTTCGTCAATAGCACCTACTCTTTCAGTTAAGCCATCATAATAAGTATCAGGTACTTCTAGGAATTCTACACCATTAGCTTTTAACATTTTTATGGTTTTGATAATATCACTTGTCAAAAGTGCTACATGCTGTACCCCAGGGCCTTCATAGAACTCCAAATATTCATCAATTTGTGATTTCTTTCTACCTTCAGCAGGTTCGTTAATTGGAAACTTTATTCTTCCATTATCACTTTCCATTACTTTTGACATAAGTGCAGAATATTCAGTTGAAATATCATCATCACTGAAGGCTTGGATTTGTGAAAAACCCATTATGTCCGCATAGAAATTGACCCAATGTTCCATTTTTCCGAGTTCAACATTTCCGACAATATGATCAACAAATTTTAATCCAACACCATCTTCATCGATTTTTTGTTCTATAAAACCAGGTAAGAACGCCCCGTCGTAATCATCATAAGAGATGAATGAATGTACAGTTTCTCCATATGTAAATATTGAAGCTTTTGTAATAGTTCCATTATCATCACTAATTGTTTTAGGTTCATGAGCGCTTTTAGCACCACGAGCAATGCAGGATTCGTAGCAGCTTTTTGCATCATCAACATGAAATGCAATGTCTTTTACTCCATCACCATGCCTTTTGATGTGCTCAGAAATGTCATTGTTACTATTTAGGGGAGTGGAGAAAACCAATCTTATTCTTCCTTGAGCTAGAACATAGCTTGCTTTTTTTCTATTTCCAGTTTCTAAGCCAGAATAAGCAATTTGACTAAATCCAAACGCTTTTCTGTAATAATAGGAGGCTTGCTTTGCATTACCTACCCAAAACTCAACGTGATGTACAGCTTTAAGTGGAACTGGGTCTTTACTCATTATTTTCACATCTTCAGGAATAATTATCCTGTGTTAACTATAGGTGAAAAAAGTGTCCCATTATTAAAGTCTTCTTCAAGAATTATCTTGGAAGTAAGTGATCCAATTGTAATTATAACTAAAATCAGATGCAGGATCATTAGATTCAAGTGATATTT
>CAZVIT010000085.1:0-4704 GCA_964626865.1 uncultured archaeon
CAGCAGCATTGATTCCTTCTTGTTCAGCAAACCCCATTAAATCCATGCAATGATTAGACATACCAGTTCCTGTAACCGAAACTTGTGCAAAAGCAAATCCATGAGGTAAAAGATTTTGAATTACACTAATGCCTAGCCAACTTCCAGGTTGAGACACATCAGGCGTCGAAGCTGAAGTTTCGCCAAAATAAGGTCCAAATTCAGCAATTACTGGAACTTTGACTCCAGTAGGTACTTTAGGTCTCCAATAAGCTAAACTAATTTGTGGACATTCTCCACCAAATTGACATGTGGCCGCAGCTCCTCCTTCAGTTAGTGGCAAGTTATAAGGAATCATCACGTGAACTGAATCAAATTCATTATCAGTTTCTAATAATTCATAACTACCTTGATTAAGAACAAAACTATATGGCTGTGAAGTATCATAATCCATTTGACCTCTAGCCCAAACAGGAACTCTCATTTGATATTCATTATCGATAGCTTCTTCAATAATAAGAAGATATGAACTAGATACAAAAATTAAAGCAACAATAATAGAAAAAATTTGTTCAGATAACGAATTTTGTTTCATTCTTCTTCAGGATTCCAATAGGGGACATTAAAGTAATCTTGCTCGGGAGTGTTGGATATTGGTAAAGTTAATTTTGCAGATTGATAATCAACTGTACAAACTCCTGCAGGCGGGCATGGCGGTGGAAGGTAGTCCTTTCCAGATCCTGTCAAATCAATTCTAAGTTCATGCCCTGCAGGAAGAAATGCATCGATAGCAAAGAATTCCATTTTCATAGTTACAGATTGCCCTGAAATAACTACAGGACTCGGATCTTCTCCGCCTTCATTATAACGAATATCCATAGTAGCATGCCCCAATCTTACATTAGCTGTATCATCGTACAATGTTGCAAAAACCTGACCAACGTCGCTAGAAGCAGTTACATCTAGATGCAAAGTAGGCATTCCGGAAATATGAACATCATATTCAAAACCAGGATGAGTCAAATTAACAAACGCAGTTTCATCGACAGGACAATTGAACACAAGTGGCCACCAATTACCAGCTAGACTTTTACAACTAGCATTGAAGTCTTCTAGTATTATTTTTTCACTATTTTGTGCAGGGTAAGTATCTTCAATTCTCCATAAACCATCATGTCTTTGAACTTGTACATTTAGATCCGGCTTTGGCCCTCTATTTTGTAAGTAATATTCAAACCATTCAAACAAATCTTGCCCCCAATCCCATCTTGTCATTTGTGGAAAGGCAGTTCCTCCATTATTATTGTCAATATCATCATGCTTCTGCCATTGGTCAGGGTAGTCATGCCCCCATTGTCCAAATATTCCTTTCACATCAACACCAGCATCTTTCATTTGTTGATAAAGCGGAAATATCATATGCGAATCAACATTCCAGTCTTGCAAACCCTGGACAAAATAAACTGAACCTTGGTAATTATCAATGGAACGTTGCCTATAGTCTCTTTCATTCCAGTAATTCAAGTCTACATCAATTCTAGGCTCAAGATATGTTCTTTCACCTCTTGTGAATCCATCTACTACATCTGGACAGACATGATCTGTATCAGACTCATCAAAGTCTACGATGTTGATAAAGTACGCTCCATGCATAACTTGGGAACGTGCTTCTGCACTACCGTTTTTGAATAGTAAGGTTTTTGTGCTTGTTGTACCGCTAATCGGAACAATTGTTTTTAGATAAGGATTTCCAGCTAATGCAGCTTCCCATTGCGTTGCACCTTCGTAGGATTTCCCATAAAGCCCTACGTTTCCGTTACTCCATTCTTGCTCACCAAGCCAAGTTACTGCAGCATCAATGCCCAATTGTTCGCCGTAACCCCTGTAATCAAAACATCCCGTTGATTCTTCAGTACCAAAAACTGCAACTTGAGCAAATGCATATCCCCAAGGAACAAAATTTTCGTAGATAAATTCGCCCCTTCCACCACCTACAACATTTGTAGGAGTACTTGCGTCACCATCTGGACCTCCATAGTCAAAGTAAGGACTTACAACGGCAATAACTGGAACTTTTTCAGAATTTTTTGTGTTACTTGGTAGCCAATATGATAGGTGCACTAAAGCATCAGAAGGGCCAGTTTCCCAAACAGAACTTGTATCTACATTAATGAACGCTTCTTGAACCTCTAAAGATTCGTAAGGCCCTTTCTTTAGGAGATAACTATGCGTTCCCTCCATATTCCACTCTAACTCATGTCGATTAAATAAATCAGGATAAAAATAAGATTGATTATTAATTAAAGATTCATCTATATCCTCATTGAGATAAATTAGAATTGAAGAACTAACAAAAATGAAAACGGTGGCAATCGTAAAAATTTGTTGTTTAGAATCCATTTATCCTAGCAACAGCTAGTCTCAGATCCGCAGCCACATTCTCCTTTTTTACCTTCAGGAGCAGGATTTGGATTGTTTAATCGGAAACCTTCACCCATTTCAGTAACTATGTAGTCTATTTCAGTGCCGCTTACTTTTTCAACATCTTCACTTTTTACAAGAACTTCTAAACCATTAGATTCGAAAACCGAATCATTATCTCCTTTTGAATCAAATCCTAAAGCATATTGATAACCGCCACCACACCCGCCAGGGAAGACACCTATGCGAAGCATTTTGTCACTCATTTCTTGCCCATTCTGAGCCTCTGAGATTTTTTTAGCAGCCATATCTGTTACACTTATCATATTTATAGCGATTTTATCCCGTTTTTTATAGTTTACTGATGTAATCTATATAGAATAATTTTCAATAGCCAAACGGTCAGTGGCTTTGTTTCGATTCAAAGGATTGTAAGCATTTAATGTATTTTTTAACCCATTTAGAATAACTTTTGTCCATGTAGGTTTAATTTTTAAATCATAAACAATGAATGGATTTTTGTAAATTTCTTTTGCAGTCCACATATACATATCTGATGCTGTTTTAACTGCAATACGCATATTTTTAGGTATATATTGAAATCCTAATTCAGCACGTTTCTGCCATATGAAGTAAAGACGTATTTGTGATCTTATAAATGCGTCGAATTGTTTAGGCTTTCTTCTAGCTTCTCCTCTTGTTAAGCCAGAAAGTCCAAATGCTTCTAAATCTTCAATAGGGAAATAGATTCTTTTCAAATCTAAATCTTCATCAATATCTCTTATGAAATTAATAAACTGCATTGCTTTTCCCAAATATTGAGCAGATTCATTGGCTCTTTCGTCAAGATCCATTACTCTATTCATCATTAAACCAATTACTTCAGCAGATCCGTATAAGTAAGTGTTAAGCTCGTCTAAATTTTTATAATTTGATTTTTTAGTATCCATTTCCATAGATTTTAGAAAAGCATCAACCCATTCATTTTTGAATTGTTTTTTTTTAGAAAGGCTAACAAAATCAGCAATTACTTTATTCTTTGTTTCTTTACCTGAAATAGCGCGATAATATTCTTCTTTGAATCGGAAAAAACCTTCAGTATTTTGAGGTACAGAATCTACATAGTCATCAGCAATCCTAACAAAATTATACAATTGAGTGACCTCTTTTCGAATATGAGTCGGGAATAGTTTTGTACTATAGTAGTACGTTGTACTCCCATTTCTAAATATATCTTTAGGATTTTCAGAGGAAAGTCTATTTCCATGCGTTTTGGAAGAATACATATTTTCCGTCATATCTGAACCTAATTCTTTTTCAGAGGTATTTAAAGCCACTAACCTGCTGCCTAAGTTTTTCTTCATAGTTTATTCAAGGTGTTCATAGTATCTTTACTTGCTAGGATTATTCCATTTTGCAATTCGCCATCGACAACTCCTCTAGTGCCAAGCCCTCCTAGGAATATCTTAGTATCAGGTAATTCTTTGACTAATTCTCTAGCTATCATTTTTGCATTGAATAAATATCTAGAAATAGTCACTGAAATGAAAACAATATCTGGTCTTGCATGCAATATGAAATCAATAATGGCTTTATTTGTTGCGGTTTTTTTATCACCCATATACCATGTTCCTCCAATATTTGTGACTCTATATTTTCTAGTTTTTAGGAGCCCTTCAAGAACTATATTAGACATGCTATGATCATCACCTTCCGGATTACAGATTACGGCTAATCCTTCAACAAGACCTTTCATTTCAATTCTTGCATTATGATGTTGGATAATTTTTCTCATAATATTGGTAATCATGTGTTCCTGAGCAATTCCTATTTCTCCATCGACCCAAAGTTTTCCAGTTTCAGTCATAACGCTAGTTACTGAATCAACATAGAATCTTTGAAGACCTATTAATTCAATTAATTCACTAGCTTTTTTAGTTGCCATTTCTTCATCTCCAGTTTGTAAGCAACGGGAAAGTACAAGTTCTAATTTTTTCTGTTTTTCAAGTACTTTATTATCTAATTTAGTTTGATTTTTGATAAAAAACTTTCTAACAGAACCTGAATGATATTCCTTCGGAACATCATCTATAGTTAACTTATCAACAGAGCCTAAATATTCAATTACTCTCTGTTTTGATGTTTTCTTTTCACTATCCCATTTACTTTCAACAAGATAAGCGTATTTTTTGCCTTTTACATTTTTTGTTCTTACGTATACTATGCTAACACCCCCTCCTTTTTCATTTCATTAACTAAAATTTGGGAAGAAATAACAGTGGTTGGCACTCCAACTCCAGGATG
>CAZVIT010000086.1:0-4555 GCA_964626865.1 uncultured archaeon
GGTTTATGATGGTTTTCCTCTCTTATCCAGACATATTGGCCCTTAATTATTTCTGGACTCACATTATTAATACCTGCAGACATCACGTTAGCTCCATTACAAACAAAAGGAACTGCACCCATATCTACCTGAACCCAGCCAGTTTCTACTGAGTTTGTAAGCAAACCTCTTACTGTCAAATATACTAATTTATCTTTAATAAGTGCAATAATATTACCTTTAGATATCAAAACATCAAAATTATCAATTTTAGCAATTTCATACTTACCTGCCTTAATGGGCATATCAAGACTATGAGCTGCCAAAATTCCCTCTTTGATAAAACGTGCCTCTTTCTTGTTGATTGGGCGACGTTTCTTCACAACTAGTTCAACTGCCACATTACACAATAGAGAGCATTTTATGTAGACCTTCCCATGGAAAATTGTGAAAGTAAGCATCATTGGAACAGGATATGTTGGATTAGTCACGGGCTCCACTTTAGCTGATTTAGGAAATCAAGTAGTGTGTTTGGACATACTCGAAGAAAAAATAAGTATGCTAAATAGTGGAAAATCTCCTATCTATGAACCTGGACTAGATGAATTAATAAAGAAAGGACTCAAGAACAAAAATCTAATTGGTTCTACTGAAATTGAACAAAACATAAGAAAATCTGATATTACATTTATCTGTGTAGGAACTCCATCTGATAAAAATGGAAATATTGATCTAAGTTACATAAAATCAGCTTCATCCACAATAGGAAGAGCTCTCAGAGACAAAAGTGAAAAACACACCGTTATAGTAAAATCAACTGTAGTCCCATTAACTACCGAAGAAGTAGTTATGCCAAATATATTGAAGAAAAGTGGATGGAAAAGGGAAAACTTAGGAATTGGTATGAATCCCGAATTTTTAAGAGAAGGTAGTGCCATACATGACGCCCAGAATCCAGATAGAATTGTTATAGGATTTGCAGATGACGTGGCTCGAAAGACTTTGAAGGAATTATACGATCCTTACAAATGTACCAAATTAGAATGTAGCCCAAGAACTGCTGAATTAATAAAATATGCATCAAACTCCTTCTTAGCCACAAAAATTTCTTTTGTGAACGAAATTGCAAATATGTCGAATGTTTGGGGCATTGATTTTCAAGAAGTCGCTGAAGGAATGGGATTAGATAGTAGAATATCTGCAGAATTTCTTAGAGCTGGTGCAGGATTTGGAGGATCTTGTTTTCCAAAGGATGTTAAAGCTCTGGCTGCAGCTGCTAAAAATTCCAAAGTTGAATCACTCATGCTAAAAGCTACTTTGGAGGTTAATGACACACAACCAAAAATCATAGTTAAAATGGCTGAAGAAAGATTAGGGGTAATCAAAGGAAAAAAAATTGCGATTTTGGGCCTTGCCTTTAAACCTGAAACTGATGATGTTAGAGAAAGCAGAAGTGAAATTGTCATTAACAAATTGATTGAGAAGGGGGCAAATGTAGTAGCTCATGATCCCGAAGGAATGCCAAATTTCAAAGAACTTATAGATATTAAAATGACGGCGACACCAGAATTAGCTACTGAAAAAGCTGATTGCGTAATCATAATGACTGAATGGGATATCTACAAGAATTTAGATTTAGAATCACTATTAGAACGAATGAATGGAAATGTTTTGATTGATGGAAGAAGAGCATTGAGTGCAAAAAAAGCTGGTGAAGTTGGTTTTGATTATAAAACAATAGGCTTGGGCTGAACAAATTATTTTATAACCCCCTCAAGTGCAACATCACCCCGATACGGTCCGAGAACTGCTTTCGGGAAATTATGGTAAATAATGAGTAAAGGAACTGCAGCGCAAGGTAAACGCCAAAAACAAACTCATCTAATCTGTAGAAGATGTGGGCGTCATGCATATCATATGCGTAAGAAAAGGTGCGCCTCATGTGGATTTGGAACAAGTGCTAAGACTCGTGAATATAATTGGTCTAAGACTCATTAATTGATCTTTACCTGAAAAGAATAAATCCCCCCTTACATATGTTAGATTGATAATCAGATGTGTGGTATTCTTGGAATTTTAGCTAATAAAGGCCCAATAAGCCATTTACTCTATGATGGACTTTTAGTTCTGCAACATCGTGGGCAAGATGCTGCAGGTATCGTTGTTTGTGATGGAGATAAACTCCATCTAAGGAAAGATAATGGCTTAGTAAATGATGTCTTTCAAAAAGAACATATCCATAATCTAAGAGGCAAGTCAGGAATTGCACACGTAAGATATCCTACTGCTGGTACTGCTTCAGCTGCAGAAGCCCAGCCACTTTATGTTAATCATCCATACGGCATTTCACTTGCCCATAATGGAAACTTAACAAATGCAGAGGCATTGACTGAAGAATTGTACAAAGAAAATCTTAGACATATTAATACTAACTCAGATTCTGAAATTTTGTTAAATATTCTTGCAAATGAACTTGAAAATAATAGAAAAATAGCTGATGAAGAACCAAACTTAAAACCTAAAGATTTGTTTAAGGCTATAGCTGGATTGCATAAAAGGTGTTCTGGAGGTTATGCAGTAGTTGGTATGATAGCAGGATATGGATTATTTGCATTTCGTGATCCTAATGGAATCAGACCTTTAGTCTTTGGGGAAAGCAATTCCGAAGAACAATTTTCATGGGGAATTTCATCTGAAAGTGTGGCCCTAAACTCACTAGGATTTGATAATGTATCTGATTTAGCTCCTGGAGAGGCTATCTTCATTGATAATGATGGAAACATGTTCAGAGAACAATGTAGTGATAATACTAAATTATCTCCATGTATTTTTGAATATGTATATTTTGCCAGACCTGATTCTGTTATAGATGGAGTCTCTGTTCACCAAGCTAGACTAAACATGGGTACAAGGTTAGCCCAGAAAATTATGAAGGAATGGCCTGAACATGACATTGATGTGGTTATACCAGTCCCAGATAGTGGGAGAATTTCTGCAATTCAATTGGCAAAAGAATTAGATATTGACTATCGTGAAGGGTTGGTCAAGAATAGGTACATCGGAAGAACATTTATCATGCCTGGACAAGCAATAAGAAGAGATTCTGTTAGAAAAAAATTGAATACGGTTGAACATGAATTTACTGGAAAAAAAGTTCTCTTAGTTGATGATTCCATAGTTCGAGGTAATACCTCTAGAAAAATAGTAGAAATGGCAAAGCGCTCTGGAGCAAAGAAAGTTTATTTTGCATCTGCAGCTCCACCTGTAAGATTCCCAAATGTTTATGGTATAGATATGGCTGCATCTAGTGAATTCATTGCTAACAAGAATACTATTGAAGAAATAGCTAAGAATATGGGGGCTGATAAATTATTTTATCAAGATCTAGAGGATTTAGTGGAAAGTGTCAAATTTGAAGCTACTGGCCCTCAAGAATTCGATACTTCGTGTTTTAATGGATTTTATGTAACTGAAAATGTTTCATCAGAATATTTGGAAAAGATTGAAAGAATAAGAAGTGATTCCTCAAAACACCATCCAAAGATTAGTGAAGAGCCTATTGGAATTCATAATCAAGACTAATGCCAAATAAAAAAAGTTTCATTACCAAATCGTAAGGCTTCTATTTTTTCACCTCCCCAATCTGGTGGGGAAACTGCTTCAACTGTTTGATGAGTATATGGATCCAAAAGTAAATATTGATTATTTCTAGAACTAATTATTTGAGCTTCGAGAGGATTATCCAGAATATTAGGCGTTCTAAGTGTATCTATTTCTACCATCTTTTTTGTATAAGGTGCTTCCATCAGTCTTAGCTTAGCCTTCCTTCTATCCAATCTAGTTACTCTGTAAACTTTTTCCTGAATTAGTAAAAAATCTCCAACTAAAAAACTAGGCAGGCGGACACCAAAAGTATGCCTTAGCAAATCTCTACCATCTTTGCGGCCAACTAACGTATTAGTTTCATTTACATGTCCTCCGAATTGAATCATCAATTCTCTTGCCAACGATCTAGCACGTTCAGTTGAAGACAACTGAAAATCAAAACCTCCTTTAACGGGTCCATTTTCTGTCGAGAAAAATTCAGATGGGGCTGAATCTATATCCTTAAAAACTTTTTCAACTGCAACATCAAGAACTGATTGTTGCTTAGTCCGAATTTGCAATATTGCTTCATAATAGCCCCCTGCATGCCTAGAACAAGTTTGACAAACTTGATATTTAATTTCAACAACTCCCTCCAAATCCGATTCTAAATCAAGACCTCCATAATCAGCTTCTGTTTTTGCATTAACTCTAAATTTACTAGGATCTAATTGTTTCATTGATAAATTGCATTTGCTTTGAGATAAATTATCATGCCAAATAATAGAACTCTCAAAAAAATGGCCTACGGCTGATTCTACGTCGTCAAATTCAAGCCAAGTACCTGGAATTTTCAGCGAAAAACAGGATTTGCAATCAATCATTCTTAGAACTTCTGGAAGACGCGAGATTACGACGGTTTTACGTACACATTTATGGCAAATTTGGGAAATAAGCGGAGGTTTTCCACCGCATTTGAGACAAATATCCA
>CAZVIT010000087.1:0-278 GCA_964626865.1 uncultured archaeon
AGGTACTGGCAAAGGATTGTCAATTACATACTGGAAATTGTCATTTATTCGACTAATATTGTCTAATCCACCTCCAGTAATATGCGCAATTCCATGAACATTTACTTGTTGAATCAAACTCATTACTTCTTTTACATAAATTCTAGTAGGTTCAACTAATTTCTTTCCAAGTTCTTTATCACCATCAAATAATTTACGAATTAGAGTGTATCCGTTAGAGTGAGGTCCACTTGATTTCAGACCAATAAGAACATTACCTTCTGAAATTTTTGCCCCAT
>CAZVIT010000087.1:301-4473 GCA_964626865.1 uncultured archaeon
ACCAACAGAAGTTCCTGCAATGTCAAAACCATGAATTAATTCAGGCAGGATAGCAGTTTCTCCTCCTGATAAAGTGCAGTTAGATTGCTTGCATCCCTCAGCTAATCCCATTCCGATTTTAGCCATTAATTCTTCGTCTGGTTTGTCTAGTGCTACATAATCAACAAAGCTTAGTGGTTCAGCACCAACACAAATTAAATCATTTGTATTCATAGCTACACAATCTATCCCAACAGTATGAATTGAATCCATTTCTTCAGCAAGTAATAATTTGCTTCCTACTCCATCGGTACACATTGCTAGTGCACCATCTCCCAGTTTAACCAACCCTGCAAATCCATTATCAAGTTTTATAGATTCACCATCGCCTTTTCTGTTAACCCCTTTAATCTGAGCAATTAGAGCTTCAGTAGCCCTTTCACTCGCGTCAATATCTACACCAGCTTCAGAATATGTGCTTACCATATAGCTTATAATTGGGTGTAATAATTTTGGACAACAGTACTAACTTGTTCAATATCATCAATATTTCTTTGAACTAATGATTCAAGAATTTTTTGTCTGTTTTGGGCCATTGCATCAAATTGTCTTGGTGCAACACCTGCAGCTTTAGAGATTCTCTCACGAAGTTTACTTGGAACTCCAGTCTCTTCTAATTGATTAGTCTGCCCATTCCATTTGAATAATGTATTAAGTCTTGGTTTGCTTCCTTCTAGACCGGCTAATTCGGAAACTTCAGTAATTGTTCTAATTTGTTTTCCGTTAACATTTATTCTACTTTGCATTATGATTAAATGTAAAGCATTCATCATTATTGGAGGAACTTCCATTGGAGGATTAATTAATCTTGATACAGTTTCTTGTGCAGTATTTGCGTGTACAGTACCAAAACACCCATCGTGTCCAGTATTCATTGCAGTGAATAGTGTTTTAGCTTCAGGCCCCCTAACTTCACCCACAATTATTCTATCTGGCCTCATGCGTAATGTATTTTTCAATAAAGAGTCCATATCAACTTCAGGTTCTTCAGGTTTTGTTGAATTGAACGTTTCAAGTTGAACATGATGTTCATGTTTCAATTGAACTTCAGTAACATCTTCAATTGTAATCAATCGATCTTTTGAAGGAATAAATAATCCTAGTACATTTAGAGTAGTAGTTTTACCAGAGCCAGTACCACCAGCAACTAAAATATTGGACGGTGCTGCACCCATTCCATCAGCAAACATCCATAGTAATGATGCTAATCTTGGAGACATTGTTCCAAACTTCATTAAATTTACAACAGTTAGAGGATCATTCATCTGTTTTCTGATAGTCATTGTTGGACCATTTGGAGAAACAGGAGGAATTGTTGCGTTTACACGACTTCCATCAGGTAATCTTCCATCTAATAATAAATTTCCAGGCCCTACTTTTCTTCCAACATATTTTCCAACTTTCTGGATAATGGCAGTAGCTTCTTCTCCAGTTAATTTTACATTTGTTACACACATACCATGTTTTCTATGTGCAACCATTACAGCCCTATCTGGATGATTATACATGATTTCTTCAAGATTATCATCATCTAGTAATGGTTTTAAAGCTCCATAACTTGGAGATTTAACTGCTTTAGTTACTTGGTATAGAGGTCGCTCAGCATTAGGTCTTTCGACGATGTTGGCAGTCGGATATTGTTCAATTATTTTTCCTTGTTGCATATTTATACGATTGAGATTTTTAGTGCTAATAATAGTGTAGTAGTGGCTATGAACATGTACATCGGCATTCTCCAAATTGCAGTTTGAGTAGTTTGCAAAATCACAGATTGCATCCAAACACCTCCAGCTCCTAACACCATCATATAGAAAAATAATGATTGATTCAATAAGCTCAAATCGACATTGAGTTCAAAAGAACCAGCTTTTCCACTTCCAAATACAGCTACAATTAACCCTAGTAATACTGGGCAAATCATTGCACCACCCCATAGAATGAAGTTTGCAGTACCTTGAGTTTTTGTAATTCTTTCTTTTCTGAGCATATAAATTTCCCAGAATTCTTCAGAAATGTTTTCAAGTGTAGTTGCAAAACTTCCTGAGGAGCCAAGAGCTACATTCAAAATACTTACAATTCTAATAATCATTGGAGATTCGGTTTGTTTTGCAAAATCTTTCATGGCCATACCAAAACCATCATCTCTCATTCTTTTTACAGCCTCACGAAGCATTCGTCCCATGCGGTCATTTCTCCCAGAAGCAATGGCATCTAATGCAGATTCTACACCCATTCCTGCACGCAATTCTTCAGCTAAATCAGCTAAGACATCAGGCCATACAGTTTCTAATTCATTAATTTTGTCTTGTTTTTTCTTGGCCGGTATATAGAAAAATGTACCAACAAGGGCCCATACACCTAGTGCTGCCCAAATAAGTCCATGTGTTGATGATAATCCATCTCCACTAACTAAATCGTCTAATAAACTCATACTCCAGGCTCCTTTGCTTTGGTTTGTACAATCATCCCAGCTATAATGATAGTTGCAGTGATGAATAAAGCAGGTACACAAATATCAGGCATTGTTGGAGTATTGCCCATGAACCCTCCACCTTCTGCTTTAGCAGATTCTACTAACCCATTAACAACTGCACCAATTACAACAATAATTGGTATTAATATAGAAACAATAATAAATTGTTCAGATGTAGAAGTTAAACCTTCAATAAAATTATCTAGGTTCACCCTCCTTTCTTTAGCTTCTTTATCGGCAATAGATCTTAGCCTATCAATAACATTAGTATCTTCTTCAATAGACATAATTAAGCTAGAAAGAACTTTTCTTAAGCCAGGAGAATCAGTACTTCTCATTTGAGTTCTGATTGCATCACTGAAATTTTTTCCACCTTCAGTATCTCTGAAAATTTGTTTGAAAATACCACTTAAATCTCCATAATCTTCGTCAGCAATATGTTTCATTGCCTCTGCAACACCAACGCCAGATTCAAGCAGAACTTCAATTCCTCTAATGGCATAAAGTAGTTCTTGGTCAACGGTCGCCATACTGTATCAATAAAACCCCATTATAAACCAATTAACTTTCTAAATCTGTTCGTTTTTAACAAAATCTCTATAGGTACTTAATCCCAAATAAAAGGAAAAAACCATACTCCATTCACTTAAGGCCGTAAGATTAAGATATATGCTTCTTTCGGTTTCTACATTTGGCGGATTATCCATTCTGTAAAAAAAGTCATCTTCTTCATCCAACATTTCTAGATTATCCAAAACAGAAAATACGGCCATCATAACATAGAAAAACCAAGCAGACATTACAGTATACTTTCTTATTTCATTTTCATATCCATTTTTCTTTAATAGATAATAGGTAAAAGTAGTCCAAATTAGAAAAGATGTAAATGCAATAAATGCAGTGACTCCATGTATTACTGGAAAAACATTCCAATTAAAATTCACTGTAATGATTCCACATATAGAACCAATAGTTCCTACAATCCTTATGATTTTATTTCTATTAACGTACGTTTCATTTATATTTTCTGCAAGTGGTTTCAATAATCGATAAAAGACTTGCGTAAGGATTAAACTTCCGAATAAGCTGATGCTCAAGCCCATTGAGAAGATACTTGACTCAGGTTCTGAAAATGGCATTTCAGATATAATTGGTATGAATGGAGCCACTCTTCCACTAAGTGTAGATACAAGATATGTTGTTACTAAAGTTAATAATCCTAATATGAGACTAAATTCTAATAGTAATTTCGCACTATTTTTCATTCAATACCGCTTGTGCTGCAGACAATCTAGCAATAGGAACTCTAAATGGCGAACAAGAAACATAATCCATACCTACTCCATGACAGAAATGAACTGACTTTGGTTCTCCACCATGTTCACCACATATTCCAACTTTAAGGTCAGATTTTGTTTTTCTTCCTTTTTCAATTCCCATTTTTACCAATTCACAAACACCTTCGTCAAGACTTGCAAAAGGATCTTCAGGTAGTAAACCTTGTTCTAGGTATGCAGGCATAAATCCTCCAGTATCATCACGACTAAATCCAAAAGCCATTTGTGTTAAATCGTTAGTGCCAAATGAAAAGAATTCAGCAGTTTTAGCAATTCTATCAGCAACAAAACTTGCTCTTGGGATTTCCATCATTGTTCCAACC
>CAZVIT010000088.1:0-4428 GCA_964626865.1 uncultured archaeon
AATTCGAAGTGCTTCAGCTCTAATAATTCTTGTAAATCCAGGCCACCCCACAATAATCAGAGCATACATCAACATTTCAATTGAAGTGTCTTCGGTAACTGCAATAATTGCTAAGGCTAAAACTAATCCCGGAATAGCAATAAAAACATCAGTTATCCTCATTACTATGTCGTCTACCCTACCGCCGTAATACCCGGAAACTGCCCCTATTACAACTGCAATAAATGTACCAGTGAAAACAACTTTAACTGCGACATCAAGAGAAGTACGGCTACCCCATACTATTCCGTAATATATGTCATAACCTCTGTCAGTGCTTCCAAGTATATATCCATCCACCTCTCCTGAATCTGCAGTGCATGAGAAATAGCAAGGGGGCTGAAAATTTCTTGGCTGATTAAAAGCAAAATGCTCTTCCATTCTCATAGGATCTCTTTGAGTTTCTGAAGGTGGGGCAAGCCAAGGTGCAAAAAAAGCAACTGAAATCAAAGATAAGACTAAAAAAAGGCCTAACATTGTCAATGGATTCTTTTTAATTTGGTATAATGTCCTCTTAAATTCATCAAACTTAGGAGCAAAATGATTCTTAATATCTTCCCAAACCCATCGTTGAGAGACTACAGGAAGTTTCAATAAAAGATTAAATAAATAAATAAAAATTGAAACAAAAATTATTGTCATAAAGAATCCTGATAATATTGACCATATAACAAACAATGTGCCTGTAAAAAGGAAAATAATCCAAGTATCGTCTGGATTATTCCACAACCGAATACCAATTGAATAGACTGAAAATAAAGCTAAGGATAATACGATTAGTATGCCAAGAATAACTGCATAATCTGCACTAAAATAAGTAGTAATTAATAGTAAAATTGACAGTGCAACTATCACTATTTCTGCTAAACTTGAATGACCACTTAACTCAACACGAGGATCTAAAAAAGCATACAAAATATCCACTACTAAATTAGCAATAATATATAAGAAAGCTGAAAATAAAGTATATGCCAAAATTGCAGATATATCCAGGCTTCTCATTGCTGTAATAGCCCATGCCCCCAGACCTGGCCAAGTGAAAATTGTTTCAGTTAATACTGAACCATTTATCAATCCGGCAAAACCCATACCCAAAAGTGTTACTGTGGGAATCATAGCATTTGGTGCTCCATGCTTATAGGTAATTTGATTTTCTGAAAGACCTTTAGATTTGGCTGTTCTGATATAATCTTGCCCTAGAACATCCAACATATTTCCTCTCATTAATCTGATAATTGTTGCCATTGAGCTATAAGCCAAAACAGTAGCAGGAAGTATCATGTGCTTCAAAGCATCTTTGAAATGAATCCAAGAACCTGCAGCTATAGAATCGACAAGTAAGAAATCGGTGGGCGTATCAATTTGGTCAGTAACCTCCCAAAGAATTGGATCTGAACGTCCAGTTATTTCCCAGTTGAAATCTGGTATGTAAGCAGGAATAGTTACAGCGAAGAGGTATTGAAGAACTAGTGCAAACCAGAAGATTGGAATTGCTGAACCTGCTAATGCAAATAAACGAATACTATGATCTTCCCAACGGTTTTGTCTAATTGATGAAAAAATGCCCAAAGGAATAGCTGTTGCTACTGCAACAATAAAAGCCAAAATCGAAAGCTCAAGTGTTGCTGCAAACCTGTACCTAAGAGCATCAGAGACATCCTCATTAAGAACTTCTGAATATCCCCAATCAAATGTAATTACACCTCTAAGATAAGTAAAATATTGAATATAAATTGGTTCATTGATACCGTGCTTCTCAGCTAACATTTCATACTGTTCGTCTGTAGTTCTTTCAGTTACGTGTGCAGCTAATGGATCACCCATTCCATATGATAAATAAAATGTGATTAAAGTGACGCCTAACATGACCGGAATGGTCAATGCTAATCTTCGAATTACGTATATCCAGAGCTTCACGTCGTGCTAAAGAACGTTTTACTTAAGTATAGAGTGTCTAACTCTTACTCAAGGTGTAATATAATGTGCCGTGCATCATATTGTGATACCAACCATTAACCCAGTCTTTTACTATCCTGTAACTTGTTGGTTGGTAAACCCAAATGTGTAAAGCTTTTTCGTGCTCTAGTTCTGCAATCTCATGATACATTTCAACTCTCTTGAAAGGATCCTGCTCTGCAGCTGCCTCCATAATCAAATCATCAAGATCATCGTATTGGAATCCTAAATAACTAGAAGGGTAATAACCCTCTGCACCATGAAGGAAAGGATGAGCAAAGTTATGTGGATCTGAATAATCTGCACCCCATCCAAGCATGAACAACGGAATTTCTCTAGTCTTTAATTTGTCCAAGAACAATGGCCACTCCAGTCCCTGAATTTCAATATCAAATTTTGGATTTAAACTCTCTATGGCATTCTCAAGTAATAATAATCCTTCAAGCCTTACATCATTACCTAGGTTATAGTAAGCATCTACACTGAAGCCAGTATCCCAAACACCTGCTTCTTTAAAATGCATTTCAGCCATAGTTAAATCAAAACTGTATTGAGGACCGTTTGGATTATATCCTAGCATTCCATCTGGTATAGGGCCTCTCGGCTGTTGGCCTCTATTATCTATTACATCTGTAATAAATGTATCATAATCAAAAGAGTAGCAGAAACCTTTCCGGACATCCTCATTAGCAAAGAAATCACTAGATGGCGCCGAACCACCTTCGTGGTTTGCTATATCATGATTAAATGATATTTGAATCATAGTCATAGAAGGAAGAGGAGACTTGTAGGCTATATTGTCATACGTTAATGCTTCATCAACAAAAGTTGGTTGGACATAAACTGAATCTGCATTTCCTGATCTAAGCTCCAATAATCTGGAGGATTGATCATTGTTCTTCTTGATGATAACAGTTTCAATGAAATCTTTTGTAACACCAAATGATAGCCTTTCATTTTCAGACCAACCTCTCCAATAATTTGGATAATATTGCATTAAAACATATTGCTCTGCAACCCACTTACCCCCATTGTCCAAATCTTCATTCATCATGTACGGACCAGTGCCCATTACTTTCTTCTCAATTGCTGTACATTGTACCCCTTCTACTGGATATCCGCAACCTTCGCTAGTAACCCAATCCTTAGAAACAATCGAACCTGCAGTGTAAGCCATTATAGGTAAAAATCGAGGTGCTGCTTCCTTTAACTGAAATTGTACTGTAAATTGATCAATTTTTGTAATACTATCTACTATACCGTCCCCATCTTCATCAGCAGTATCTAGTAATTCTGAATACATCCAAGAAGGACCAAGCCCCATAATCAACAATCTATTAATTGAAAACACTACATCATCTGCATCCATTTCTGAGCCATCATGGAAAGTAACTCCTTGCCTAATTTTAAATGTATAAGTTAAGCCATCTTGTGATATACCTCCATTAGACGTTGATGGTACTTCCGTAGCTAGAACTGGAATCAATTTATCTTCTTGATCTCTATCATAAAAGACTAGAGTTTCATATGTATTGGAAAGTACTCCTCCGCTAGCTGAATCATATGCTTCAGCAGGATCTAAAGTTCGTGGATCACCTATACTAACTGTTGTATAAACCTTAGGATCTGGAGATTTAGATTGTGATAACTCCTCCGCAATTACCCTAACAGTCCTGTACACTGTATCTGGAATATTTTCATCAGTATTTACCGTAAGCTTAACTGGATAACTACCAAGAACTGAATAACTGCTGAAATCTCCAGCTGAACCAAAAGTATGTGAAACTTCTGAACCTGTCCCAGTTTCCCCGTCACCAAAATCCCATGACCAAGAAGTTATTGCTGAATTATCAACAGACCAGGCACCATTTTCATCTTCAGTCCAAGCCCATGAACCTGAACCACTGAATTCTACAGATGCACCAGATAATACTACTGAGGCTTTTGCTGAAAGAATTCCGTGTGGTACTCCTGATTCTTGGTTAACTTCACCATGTAAAACTGTGATATAAGTTAATCCTTGATCATTATTACCAACTGCACCGTCATCATCTGTCACAGACAAGGAGACTATGTAATCACCTGGATTCTGATATCTATGCATTGCCATCTTAGTAGTTGCTGTATTACCATCCCCAAAATCCCATAAATAAGAAACAACTGAGCCATCTTCATCCTCAGACGGAGAAGCATCAAATGTAACTTGGTCATTAAGATTTACAATACGGAAACCAGAGACTACATCGACAACAGCAGTAGGATTAAAGTTTTCACCAATTTGTCCATCATCACCAAATCCCAAGCAACCTGAGAATATGAGCAGACCAACAATGGCCATCGAGCTAATTTTATTAATTTTCTTTTCCATTTAGTTCACCGTTATTGTGAATTGAGAACCTGCATTACAACCTACAGGAACTTGAACGTTAACTG
>CAZVIT010000089.1:0-4355 GCA_964626865.1 uncultured archaeon
TAATTATCGTAAAAGATTAGCTTTATTGAAATCTGGACTTCCTAGGGCAGTAGTTAGATTTACAAATTCTAAAGTTACAATTCAAATAAGTAATTTTGAAGGAAAGGGGGATCGTGTCTTAGCTTCAGCTTCATCTGCAGATTTAGACAAAATGGGATGGAAAAATTCAAAGACAAATATTCCTGCTTCTTATTTATCTGGAAAATTAGCTGGTAAAAATGCAGTTAAAGCTGGAATTTCAGCTGCAGTTTTAGATATTGGAAGAATCACTCCTATATCTGGAAGTCGAGCATTTGCAGTGTTAAAAGGCCTTGTAGATGGTGGACTGGAGATTCCTCATTCTGAAAGTTCATATCCTTCTGGTGATAGGATTAATGGAAGTCATATTTCCGAAAAAATAGTTAAAGATTTTGATAAAGTTTCAAAAAAAATGGATGGTAAGAAATAATGAGTGAAGAAAAGAAAACGGACAATAAAGGCCCTGATAATTCTAAGAATAATTATCAAAAAGATAGGCCTAAACGTGGACCTCCTTTATCTCCTGCTCAGCAACGTAGAAAGGCAGCAGAAGAAAGGATTTCTAATTGGACTCCTAAAACTGAATTGGGTCGCAAAGTTGTTTCAGGGGAAATTACTACTGTTCAGGAAGCTCTTGCAAGTGGATTGCCTTTACGTGAAGCTCCAATTGTCGATTTACTCATAACTGATCTTATGGAAGAAGTAATTGACATTCATATGGTTCAAAGAATGTCTGATTCTGGTAGAAGAGTTCGTTTTGCTGTTACTACAATTGTTGGAAACGGCGATGGAGTTGTTGGACTTGGTCGAGTATCTGGAAAATTAGTTCGGCCTACTATAACAAAAGCACTTGATCGTGCTAAATTGAATATTATTGAAGTTCGTAGAGGAAGTGGGTCATGGGAATGTTCTACTGCAGTTCCAAATTCATTACCTTTTGAAGTTGCAGGAAGAACTGGATCTACTAGAGTTAAAATCAAGCCTGCACCGCCTGGTGTTGGATTAGTGACTAACCAAGTAGGACAAATTATGTTGAAACTTGCTGGTGTTGAAGATGCTTGGTCTTTCACAAAAGGGCAAACTCAGACCATTTACAATTTTGCAAGTGCAATGTTTAAAGCTTTAGAGAAAACAAGATCTACAAAATTATTACCTGGTCAAAAAGAGTTCCACAATATGATAAAGGGAGTTAAACAAGAATGAGCTGGGCAGTTGTTAGAATCAGAGGTTCTGTAAATGTTAATCCTAAAATTAAAGAAACTATGAGACTGATGAAGTTAAACCGTGTAAATCATTGTGTTATTGTTCCTGAAAACGATACATATACCGGTATGCTCAATATTATCAAAGATTATGTTACTTGGGGAGAAGTAGATTCTGAAACTACTGAGCTTTTATTGCAGAATTCTGGTAAAACTAGTGGAAATCTTTCTTTTTCTAAAGAACAATTGAAAGAGACTTCTTTCAAAACAATGAAAGCTTTAGCAAAAGGCATTTCTGAAGGAAAAATAGTTATGAGAGATGTACCTGGACTTAAGCCATTATTCCGATTACACCCTCCTCGAAAAGGATATGAGGGTATTAAGCGCAGTTTCAAAGAAGGTGGAGCTTTGGGATATCGTTCTGAAAAAATAAATACTTTACTTAGGAGGATGCAATATGCCAAGGCGTAAAGCACTGAAACCTAGTCGCACACGTGGAAGAGGGCACAAGAAAGGCAGAGGAGCTGGACTAAGAGGCGGACGCGGAAATGCTGGTTGTCATAAAACAAAACGCATAATGTATGAGCGGGTCGGTCGTGTATGGGGCGCTCATGGTTTCAAAAGACCTCAAACCGTAGTCATGGCAAACAATGCGATTAATTTGAAGGTTATCGAAGAAAGTGCAGCCGAATGGGTGAATCAAGGAAATGCATCTAAGAAAGGAAAAATTGTATCTATTGATTTGAAAGAAATGGGATATGATAAATTATTAGGTACTGGAGTGCCTAGTCAAGCTTATAAAATTACAATAAGTGCTGCCTCTGCAAAGGCCGTGGAAAAAGTTGAGGCGGCTGGTGGAGAGGTCATAAATGTCTGAAGAAAATATACCTAGGAATCCTGCACAGGCAATCGTGCCTTGTTTGTTTATGATAGCCCTATATTTACTATGGTACAACTGGAAATCGCCTGAAAATACAGCCGCCATCTTTATGGGAGTTGGTTTTATTGGACTTACATGGCTTGTGTATATGGGGGCATCCTACTCTGGAGAAGGCTCTAAATTACATGGATTAAAACCAATTATTGGAAGAATGCCTACTGTACAGAAACCAGAGGGGCATGTTCACTTTAGAACAAAAATGACATGGACTTTAGCAATTCTTATTGTTTATTTTGCTATGACAAATGTAGCTCTCTATGGTCTTGGTGGAGAAACTATTGACTTATTCAGTCAATATCGTGCAATTTTAGCTGGTGCAAGTGGAAGTTTGATGCATTTAGGTATTGGGCCTATTGTTACAGGAAGCATTATCATGCAATTGTTCACTGGTGCTAAAATTATTAATTTAAATTTACAGGATCCTCGTGATAAAGAAATATATCAAGGAACTCAAAAAGTATTAGTAATTGTAATGATTATTGTTGAATCTGTACCTCAAGTATTTGGATTCTTAGAACCTAGTTCAGCTCTGGTTGGTGAAGTTGGGCTTACTTGGGCTAGAATGACAATTATTACTCAATTAGCTATTGGATCTTATCTTGTGTTTTTGATGGATGAAAGTGTATCCAAATGGGGTATTGGTTCAGGTATCTCATTATTTATTGCAGCTGGAGTTTCTCAAGCAATATTTACTGGAACTTTGAATTGGGAGCCTGCTCCTGGAAGTGGCACTGAAACACCTTCTGGAACGTTACCAATGATTTTATGGTACTTAAAAAATTCGTCTACTGATGATTTGAGTAAAGGTGGTTACGAAGCTATGCTTTTGGCACCTCCTAATCCAATAGTCGCGCTAATCGGAACATTTATTGTATTTTTGATTGTGGTTTATGTGGAATCTTCAAGAATTGAATTGCCCCTAGCTCATGGAAAAGTAAGAGGCGCAAGAGGAAGATACCCTATTAGATTAATTTACGCAAGTAATATTCCTGTAATTTTGATGGCTGCATTGTTGGCAAACGTAAATATGTTTGCATTATTATTCTGGTCACATCCTACTATGTCTAAATGGCCGATTTTAGGGCATAATTGGAGATTAGGGGCATTTGATGTAAGTGATGGAAGTAATCCTGTACCTACTATGGGTTTAGCATATTATGTAAATCGACTGGCGGGACTTCAAGATTGGTTTTTGCCTTTGGTAAGTCCTGAGAAATATGGAGAATACATGGGAGGTCATGAGCCTTGGCAGCTTGTTGCTCATATTATTATTTATATGTCTATTATGGTTCTTGGATCTATTGTCTTTGCTAAATTTTGGATTGAAACAACAAACATGGGGCCTGAGGCTGTAGCTAAACAGATACAAGGGTCTGGTATGCAAATTCCTGGATTCCGCAGAGATCCTCGTATTGTTGAAAAAGTCTTGGAAAGGTATATTCCTACTGTTACTGTTTTCAGTGGGGCTGTTGTTGGATTTTTAGCTGCTGGAGCAGATATGATTGGAACGGTTGGTCAGTCATCTGGTACTGGTGTGCTGCTTACTGTTGGAATTATGATACGAATGTACGAACAAATTGGAAAAGAACAAATGATGGAAATGCATCCTGTTCTTCGAAGTTTCTTTGGCGAGGATTAATGCCAATCTACGGCGAATCTATTATTGGAAAAGACTGTTTTATTGATTCTGATGCTTTAATTGGTTATCCGCATTCAAAAGAATTAGAAAAAGAATCTAAAGAAATTGCAGGATGTGTAATTGGGGATGGATCTATCATACGTCCTGGTTCTGTATATTCTACTGCTAAATTAGGTAAAAAAACTAGAACTGGGCATAATTTTCTTGTTCGTGAAAATACTACTATAGGTGATGGGTGTTTAATTGGAACTAATGTTGTTGTGGATAATAATTGTAAAATAGGAAATTATTGTAGCTTTCAAACTGGCGCATACATACCTACTGGTACTGTTATTGGAAATCGAGTGTTTCTTGGACCGAATGCATCTCTTACAAACGATAAAATTCCTTTGAGAACAAAATATAATCCTGAACCTATAACGATTGAAGATGATGTCTCTATTGGATCAAATGCAACGATAATGCCTGGATTAAATATTGGTGAAGGTGCCTTTATTGCAGGTGGAGCTGTTGTCACTAAAGATGTTCCTGCTTGGCATTTAGCTAAAGGATGTCC
>CAZVIT010000090.1:0-4281 GCA_964626865.1 uncultured archaeon
GTGGCAACGGTTATGCCTCATATTCTGGTACAAGTATGGCAACACCAATGGTAGCTGGAATGGCAGCTTTACTTCTTCAAGCAAATCCTGATTTGCAGCCATTGATGGTCAGAAGCATTTTGGAATCAACTGCTGAATACAAATGGTTAAGTCATCCTGTAAGGCCAAACAATGACTATGGGTGGGGTTTTGTTTTAATGGATGCTGCGTTAGATGAAGCAATTAAGTATGACGCAAGTATTTCCATAAATCTAAGTGCAGATACTTCAGTGATTTATTATGAGGGTAATGAAACAGATGGAGGAAATGATACGGCTTCAAGATTCTTTGTGCATGAAAATCAGAATTTGGAGTTTGTAACAGAAGGTAATGTGTCACATATTGAGTGGCGGAATGTTCTAATTGAGGACATTTGGCATACTGTAGATTCAATTGATGAAATAGAGGTTATGGAAACACAGCTAGGACCTGGAAATCATACTATTTGGGTTCGAGCAGTTAGTTCTGAAGGCATAAGTGCACCACTAACAGTTCCTTTGAATATAGGAGATTCAATTCAATCCCCAGGTGAAGTAACACCAGGTTTTTCATTAGTGTTTGTAGTATTTTCTCTTTTGTTAGTTAGTACCTCTAGATTTCGAAGAGCATAATTCATATATATCCCCTTGACAGGGAAATGCTATGCAAGAATTCAATGTAACTTTAACCGATAAGCCTGGAGAGTTAGCAACGGTAGCTTCCGCTGTCGGTGAGAAAGGAATAAATATTCTCGGTTGTGTAGGAATGGGTCGTTCCACGGCTTCAGTAACTATGGTTACAGATGACGAAGAAGCTACAGCTAATGTTTTGAAGGATATGGGAAGGAATTTTGAGGCAAATGAGTTAATATTAACAACATTGTCAAACGAGCCAGGTGCTCTTGCAAAAATGGCAACAAAGTTGAGTGATGCAGGAATAAATATTATTTCATTTTATATTATGAAAATGGAAATGGATGCTGCAGATGTTGCTTTAACTACAGATAATCCTGAAAAAACTAAAGAGATATTAGGAATATAATTTCAATGAAGGTTGATCTTCATGGTCTACCTCTTTCTGAAGCTAAGCTAAAGGCACAAATTTCAGTAGCTGAAGCTTGGGAATATTCAAAAAATTTTATTGAATTAGTACATGGTCATAATTTAGGTACAGTCATTAAGGATTATATTCAACGTGATGAAGGTTTACAAAAAGATATAAAACGTATTTATCCAGAAATTTCTCAACTTAAATTATCTGATAAGGGTTTAGGATCAACAATAGTAAAATTTAGGAGGAGTTGAGTTGGCACTTGACTTTGCCTCACTTTTGGGTTTATCTTTTGTTTGTGCAATGGGTGCCATGTCTCCAGGACCAAGTCTTGCTGTAGTTCTGAGAAATACTATTTCTGGTGGAAGATTACAAGGCATAATGACTGGTGTAGGACATGGTATTGGTTTTGGAATTTATGCTTTAATTGCAGTTACAGGTCTTTCTGCTCTTTTACTAGCCCATGATTCGTTATTTATATTATTGCAGTGGGGAGGGGCTCTGGTTCTTCTTTGGTTATCATATAATATGTTAACCTATATTCCTTCGGGAGAGGAAAAAGAACATGAGGGTAGTCACCGTCAAGGCTTCATAGAAGGTTTTTTGATTTCTTTTCTTAATCCAAAAATTTTAGTATTTTTAGTAGCTATTTTTAGCCAATTTATTGATCCTCAGATGAGTCAATTGGACAGATTATTTATGGCAATATTAGCAGGAATCATAGATACTACTTGGTACGTGTTAGTTGCAGCAGTACTTGCAGGTACACCCTTAATAGATAGCTTACGCTCAAATTCAGTAATTATAGATAGGTCAATAGGATTAGTTCTTTTACTTTTAGCTTTGGCTCTGGTTGCTAGGACTTTTGTCTGAGTTTTCCATCTCATTAATAGTTTTCCAAACCCATATTGGACCTACAATTGCAGATACGCTAACAGATATAGCTATTGAATACCAAACCCAAACAATATCTCTTGAATCAATGATTGCAAAGTAATAAGCTAGTGGGGCTGAAACAAGTAATACTCTTAATGCAGTAATGACTAGAACAGGTATTCCTTGCCCTAATCCTTGCATTATTCTTCCACATGGCATGGCAATACCAACAAAAGGATAAGTGAAGCATAAAATTCTCAAAGCACTAATTCCAATATCCTTGATATCATCATTATCAGTGAATAGTCCAATTATGCTAGGTGTAAGTATGTAAACAAATGCAGAGGTAATTGAAACTATGATAAATGCTCTTGATATAGCATAAATTATAATAGATCTTACTTTATCAAAACGTTTTGCTCCAGCAAACATTCCTACAGTCGTGACAAGACCTGTTGCAATCCCCATAATAGGAAGAAACATTAGCATATCCAATCTTCCTGAAATAGTGTATGCAGCTACAGCATTAGACCCATAACCAATAATTAAAATATAATTGAAAACGCCTTGGCCAAAAGACATAATAATCATTGAAATTGATGAAGGAATACCGACAACTAGTATTTCTTTCATTAACTTTCTAGAAAAAGTAAAATTTTTCATATCAAATGAAATATAGGAATGATCTTTGAAAAAGAGCATAAAAATAAATATGAAAAAAACGACCATTTGTGACACAACGCTTGCAGCGGCAGCACCTTTGACACCCATACCCAATCCGAAACCACCATATTCTTCTAAATCAAAAATAAATATAGGGTCTAAAATGATATTCAATATAGTTCCAATAGCAGCTACCATTACTGGAAATTTCATATCGCCTTCACCAGCCAGTATCGATCGGAATACAATGGAAAAAACAATAAACATCATACCATAACATGTAACTCTTAGATAGCTCCAGGATTCATCAATTAATTCACTGGGAGATCCTAATGCGGAAAGGACATTTTTACCAAGTAGGAGGCCAAAAAAAGTTAAAGTTATACCCATAAAGAATGCAATTAGTAAACCGTGTTTTGCCGCATTATCAGCTTTTTGCTTATTTTCTTCACCAATAGCTCTTGCAATAGTTGCTGTAATTCCAGTTCCTATTCCAAAAGTTATTCCCATCACGAAAAAATAAAGTGGCATGTTAAATGCAACAGCAGCAATAGAATCTCCTCCTAATTGTCCAATGAATAGCATATCAACTATTGAGTAGAAAGTCTGAATGGCCATTCCAGCAATGACAGGTATTGCAATAGACCAAAGTGAACGTTCAGGATTTTCTAAGAATTCATTTAGACGAGATTCTTTTTGCTCAGCCACAATAGTCCTTTCTCATTGGTCTATAAGAATTATACTATTGATTTTTTAACTTTTGTTTTATAAGCTCTTCAAATTTCTCTACATTACCATTACATTCATTTAATTCCTTTTTAGTAATCACAGTAACATATCCAGTTGCAGTTTTTCCAATAACGCATGGTGTTGTACCATTAGTGTATTTTTTAATTGCCTCAATTCTTTCATTTAGATGAATAAAATCAATAGTGATTGGTAAACGGGTTTTACATTTTGCCCACTCTTTCTTGTTTTTTTGGTTTCCGTGAGTTATATCGCAAAGAGAGCAATGCTTTTTAGTGAATAATTTACTTGCAAAATATTTAATTTCACCAAATATTCCGCCGTTAGCGTCATATATTGCAATAAGTTTAGTAATACCAGGCACGAATATTCAGTTGAGATTACTATATAAATTATTAGTCTCTAGTGCATAAAAGTGTTAAGCGTAATGTTATATTGTGTATCATCAGTTAAAAGTATTGATTTCAGATAATGTTGATGAGGAAATTGATCCTCCAGCTGAATTGTATGCGTATCACGCTACCAGTTCTTTTTCGCACGATACTGCATTGCCCTATGTTAGTTACTTTGCGGTGAGGTTAGGTGCGTCTTTCGAGCAGATTGCATGGATGACTTCTCTAATTTCTCTCATACCGAATGCACTTCAATATTTTTGGGGTTGGATCTCAGATAAGAAAATGGTTAGAACCTATTGGATTATTGGAGGTTCTGTTCTAGCAGCTTTAGCTCTTTTTCTTCTTTCAAAAGTTCAAAATCCAAATGAAATGATTTTCTTGGTAATATTGTATTCACTTGCACACTCAATTATCATACCAACATGGTCAGCACTTCAAGGAGATTGGATGAATCCATCTAGACGTGGAAGTACTCTGAGTCGCTTCCATGTAATAGGTGGTTTGATGGGCCTAATTGGTTCTTTCATTGCTA
>CAZVIT010000091.1:0-4208 GCA_964626865.1 uncultured archaeon
ATCATTTTCATCCGTAACTGATGAATTTTAACATCCTTAACTTAAAAAAATGAATGAAATTAGCAATGCCCGGATTCTATGCATTACTGACTAATGGATATGCTTAATTATATTTCTCCTATCACAAAAGTTACTAAAAGCGAAACTAAAGAGAACTACTTGAGAACCAAAAGATTATAGTTTTTTCAAACTGAGTTTAATCTTTGTTTCTTTATCTATATATTCTAAAATTGATGACTTCTGCTCTTCAGATAAATCTTCTGACTTTAACAGCGACTTAAGTTTGTATGCAGACATTTCTTGTATCTGATTCCACAACTTTAATTCTTTTAAGGTAGTTTCTAACTCATAACGCCTTAAATCTTTCTTTTCTGGGATTTTAAAATTAGAATCGTCTTTGAAAGTTACCTTGTAGTCTTTACCATTCACTGAATTGTGTCCCGATTCCTTAGAATAGCTAATTAATTTAGTTTCAAAAGTTTCAATCATAGCTTCCATATCTGAAAGCAGTTCCTTCTTTTTATTTTTAAGATCTACTAGTTTATCTACAGTTTCTGAAGCCTGAATAGCCGTCATTGTCGAAGTATCGATAAACGGATTTGATGTTTCGCCAAAATTGGTATGCTGCTTTCTTAATTCAGTTAAATCTTCCATTTCCTTTGATAATGAATCTACTTCATATCTCAAGTATGAATTACCTGAATTATTTGGATGAAGGCCTACTAAAAACATATTGCTTACTTTCTTTCCATAATTTTTTTCTAAAATCAACTTGTATGTGTTCAATTGTAAGGAATAATGCCAGAAATTCGAATCCGGTAAATGTGAAATACAATTTACAAGGGCTGAGGCCCATTTATTTTCCTTTTTAATTGCCTTTGATCTTTTCCAATCATAAATCTGTAATGTCCCATCAGGATTTTCAAAAATCATATCTACTGAACCTGCTAAGCGGAGTTCCTTATCCCAAACCATCCATTCTGTTCTATACGGCACTAACTTAGACCCAATCGCATCATTAAATTCCTGAAAATATTTCCATTCTGAACTTCCATCATCTTCAACCTGCATCTCATTGTAAAAGCACTCAATGTTATGATGCATCTTTGTACCGGCCTCAGAAGCTTCAATCCCATCATTTTTCCATTTCATCTTTATTTCCTCCCTAGTCATACCAAAATAGGGACTTTTTGACCAACGAGGAGATGCCATCATCTTGGTTATGACTGCATCAGAATCAAATTTAGGAAAATGTGAATGATTCCAAGAAGTAACTGACATATAATCTGAATCTCCATCTATAGTGTATATGTGAGGGGCTTCTTCAAATGAAATATGGGAATCTCGTTCATGGGCATTTTTTTGAGCTAAAAAACTTGGTTTATCCACTTGTTGTATACATTACGAACATATACTTAAAAATATAGAAGCAAAGAAGTATTAAACTCCGACCTCTAAGAAAATATGGAATTAACGACACTTGAAGACTATGTTAAGCGTGAAATATTCAAAACTGATAAAGAATTATTTGATTTTTGTCCTTCCTGTGACGAAACTGGTAATACTATTCGTGCACTTATGGAAGGATTGTTTATTCAAGCAAAAAAACTTCAAAAGGAACGTGATGAAATTTTGAAAGTAAATCGCTCTATTGCAAAAAGCATAACTAAATTAAAGAGTGTTGTAGAAAATATAGGTAATCTAACTTAAAATTTAGCAATTAATTCTTGAATCTGTTTCTCACAAGAATCAAGTGATGACTTTTGAGTAGAACGTAAGACGATAGTTGCTCCATAAACTCCATTTCTCGAAAAAGGATAACTGCCTACTGAAACATCTGAATATTGTTCTTGAATACTTGTTAATTCTTCAGCAAAAAAACTTTCTCCCCTCATTATATCAAAAGATCTTGAATCAACTACATCTCCAGCTTCAAGATAATCATACATCCCCTCTAACATACCTTGCATTATCTTTGGAATACCTGCCATAACAAACACATTATCTATTTTGTACCCTGGAGCCTTTGTTGCTGGGCTGTAGATTAATTCACCACCCTCTGGAATACGAAGCATTTTGAGTAAAGGCTCTGTTAATTCTTTGCCATCTAGAAAAGCTTCCATTTTTTCTAGTGCATCATCATCCACTTTTGCTTCAACACCAAAAGCTTTCGCGATGCATTCTGTTGTAATATCATCATGAGTTGGACCTATTCCGCCTGTTGTGAAAACGTAATCATATTTTTTTCTTAGAGAATTTACGGCACTTATTATTGCATTTTCATAATCTAAAACAACTCTAACTTCTGATAAAGAAATACCCAATTTATCCAACCATTTTGCAAGATATGCTAAATTTTTATCTTCAGTTCTTCCCGAAAGAATTTCATCTCCAATAATAACTAAAGAAGCTTGTTTCACAATTTTTCCAAGGCCTTAATTCTTTTTTCCATTGGAGGATGAGTCGAGAACATATTAATGAAAAAACCATCGCCTCTTAATGGATTTGCAATACACAAGGCTGCATTACTAGGTGAACCACAATCTATTGGTTTTCTGTGATTCTCCCATTCCAATTTTTTGAGAGCACTAATCAAAGCCCATGGTTTATTTGTCAATTTAGCAGCTGTGGCATCAGCATGAAATTCCCTAGAGCGAGAAACGGCCATTTGTAACAAAAAGGCCGCAAGTGGTGCAGTTAATGCTACTAATATCATTACAGCAGGGTGAACATTACGATTACGCCCTCCAAACATGCTATTCCACATCATCATCCTAGCTGCAAAAGATATGAACCCTGCAATTACGGCCGCCACACACATGACTAATGTATCTCTATTCTTTACATGAGCCATTTCATGAGCCATGACTCCTTCTAATTCATGATCATCCAGTACCGACATTATACCTGTTGTTGCTGCTACAACTGCATTTTTTGGATTGCGACCAGTTGCAAATGCATTAGGAGTTGATGATGAAACTATTGCAATTCTTGGAGTTGGAAGGCCATTCAAATCTGCTATTTTCTTTACAATACCATATAGTCTTGGATTATCTTGTCTCTCAATTATGCGCGCACCATATGCTCTCAAAACTATTGAATCACTATAGAAATATGAGTAAAGGGCAATTGGCAAAGAAAATATTAGGAAAAAGAAAGCCCCACCAATGAAATTCCCTGCAAAATAAGCTCCAAATATTGAACCAACAATCACCATCAATAGTGTCATCAGAAAATATAATCCGAAGAGACGAAGTATAGCCATAATCCTAGATTTTGTACCTGTAATTAAAACTTATTTAGTCAACATAATGCTCATATTTTTGATTTTGAAGCATCTGAATAGCCTTCTTTTCAATTTCTGAATCATATCTAAAGACAGGATGTGGGCTCTCTCCTTGAGGCATGCGTAAATTATCTAATTCATTTTTGGAAAAAGCAGTTACTGCCTCAACCATCAAATTAGAAGCAACAACTGAAGTTTTGTAACATAAATCATGATAATCATCTCCCTTCCTAACTTCAATCTCCCTTTTTCCAACTAAATCTCCTGCATCTATATCGCTAGAACAAAAATGACAACTACTACCAATTTTTATTCCTTCATGAACGCTCCAAGCAGGAGATGCAGAACCTCTACACTCAGGTAATAATCCTGGATGTGAATTAAGAACTCCACCTCTGTTTTCTCCATATTCCAAAATTTTACCTCTAATTATTCTAGTTCCTCCAAATACTAGCAAATCTGGATTAGCTTTCTCAATGTGCTCAATACAATACTCATCATTGTGTATTGGTACCTCTACAAAGGGAATTTTATATTTTTCAATTTGAGATTGCATTTTAGGTGCTAAAGGATTGGAACCAAGCCTAAATTCAAATTTTTCTCTTTCAATTTTTCCACCTTCTGAATTTTCCTCAATGATTAAAGATGGAATAAATCCAGAATCAATAAGTTGTGAAAGCATTTCTCTTCCCCATGGATGTTCTGTTATTGAAAAAAATACAAAATTCATTTCTGTGCAATCACCTTAAATTCAACCAAAATAGGAGTGGGGAGCGCTCCAACTTCAACAGTTGTCCTTGTTACTTCAAATCCCTTAAGATAGTCTGAATAAATTGCATTAAATTTAGAAAAATCTTCTTTCATATCTGTCAAAAATACCATTATGTCTACTACATTAGACATCGACAAATTTGCAGCTTTG
>CAZVIT010000092.1:0-4163 GCA_964626865.1 uncultured archaeon
AACCAAGAAAAGTTTTACTAGATTTAATTAAAGGATTATAATCAATTTTATATAGGGGCCAGAGTAGACAACCTCAGGTTGCCTACTGCTTGTAATTTTTACAACTGTCAGGCCAGCCTATCCTTAATAACGGAGAAAAAAAATGTCGATAGGAATTGAACCTTTAGGTGAGATGGTTCTCATAGAGCTTGAACAAGCTGCAGAAAAAACTGCAAGTGGATTAATGTTACCTGAAGCAGCTAGAGAAAAAATGAATGTTGGTACAGTAGTGGCAGCCGGACCAGAATCCGAGAATGTCAAAGCTGGAGATAAAATAGTGTACAAGAAGTACGCCGGAACAGAATTAAGCTGGGGAGATACAGATTATCTTTTGATTAAATCTGAAGACCTTCAGGCTAAGGTTAAGTGAGGTGAAAAATGGCTAAACAAATGATATACGGGGAAGAAGCAAGAAAAAAGCTGCTTGATGGAATTAGTGCAGCAACAGACGCAATCAAAGTAACATTAGGACCAAAAGCAAGAACAGTTGTATTGGACAAGTCCTTCGGAAGTCCAACCATCATTAATGATGGAGTTACTATTGCAAAAGATATAGAATTACCAGATGCCTATGAAAATATGGGTGCTCAATTGGTTAAAGAAGTAGCAAGTAAAGCTCAAGATAATGCAGGAGATGGTACATCAACTGCAGCAATTTTGGCTCAAGCATTATCTTCATACGGATTGAGAAATGTGTCTGCAGGTATGTCTCCTGTTAACTTGAGAAGTGGATTTGATAAAGCTATAGAGAAAGTTGTTGGAGATTTGAAGAAATCCTCCATTAAAGTTGAATCTAGTGAAGTTATTGAGCAAGTAGCCTCAATTTCAGCTAATAACGATACAGAAATTGGAAAATTAATTGCAGATGCAGTAGATCGAGTAGGTCATGATGGAATTATCACTGTAGAAGAAGCAAAATCAATGGAAACTAGTTTGAAAGTTGTTGAAGGAATGGAATTCGACAAAGGATACGTTTCCCCTTACATGATTACAGATCGTGAAAAGAGAGAAGCAGTTTTAGAAAATCCAAAAATTTTGTTCACAGACCACACTGTTTCAGCAGCTCAGGATTTAATTCCAGCATTAGAAGTAGCAGTTAAGCAAAGCAAAGCACCACTTTTGATTGTTTCAAAAGATTTAGAAGGTGAGGCATTAGCTACACTTGTTCTTAATGTAGCATCAAAGGTTGTCAAAGCTTGTGCAGTTAAAGCTCCAGGATTTGGAGATGAACAAGGTGAACAACTAGAAGATTTAGCAATACTAACTGGTGGAACTGTTTTAGTTAAAGATCAGGGAGCAGAATTGAAGGATATTACAGAAGCTCATCTAGGAACAGCTGAAAAGGTAATTATTGGAAAGAATAAAACAACAATAATTTCTGGTGGCGGTTCAAAGAAGGCTATTGATGATAGAGTAGGAATACTCCGCAGTCAATCCAACGTTGCATCTAGCAAATGGGATAAAGAAAAGTTAGACAAACGTATAGGTCGTCTAAGTGGTGGAGTAGCAGTATTGGAAATCGGTGCTGCAACCGAAACTGAAATGAAAGAAAAGAAAGCTCGTGTTGACGATGCACTTAATGCTACAAGAGCAGCTATGGCTGAAGGAGTAGTAGCCGGTGGAGGCGTTGCACTTCTTAGAGCTTCCGAATCATTAGATAAAGTGGCAAATAAGTTATCAGATGAAGAAGCAGTAGGTGTCAGAATTGTCCGTGATGCTTTAGCAATACCAGCAAGACAAATTGCTGAAAATGCTGGAGAAGATGGATCAGTTGTTGTCTCTAAAATTAGAGATGAAAAAGGTAATTTTGGATTTAATGCCAGAACTAACACTTACGAAGATTTGATGAAAGCTGGAGTTGTAGATCCTGTTAAAGTAACAAGAAATGCAATTCAAGCAGCCGGTTCTATCGCAGGATTAGTCCTAACCACAGAAACTTTGGTCTCAGATATACCTGAGGAAGGAGGTTCAATGCCAGCCATGCCTGATATGGGCGGAATGGGCGGCATGGGTGGTATGGGCGGTATGATGTAAGGATTTTATCCTTTAATCTCTCTTAATCTTTCGAGAACCGCTTTTGCGTGGCCACGAGCCTTGACTTTTGTCCAGGCTTCGGCTACCAAACCATTAGGATCAATTAGGTAAGTAGTTCGCACTACTCCCAAGTAAGTTTTACCGTACATTGATTTCTCTTGCCAGACTCCATAGTCATCAAGCATTTGCTTTTCAGTATCAGCTAGTAATTCAACACCGAGTCCATGCTTGTCAATAAATTTACAGTGTTTTGCAGCATTGTCTGGACTTACACCTACTATTACAGCATCTTCACTTGTAAAATTATCTAATTCTTCTGTGAATTCTTGTGCTTCTACAGTACATCCAGGTGTATCATCACGAGGATAAAAATATGCAACTAACCATTTACCTTTGTAATCTTCTAACGTCTTATTTTCTTCATCTTGATTTGGTAATTCAAAATCTGGTGCTTTCTTTCCAACTTCTAGTATAGTCATACATTTCAGTAGGCTACGATAGATATACGTTACAGTGGAATATTACCGTGTTTTCTTTTAGGTCTATTTTCTCGTTTATTTCCATACCTTTCTAAGCCTAAAATCAATTCTTTTCTAGTTTCTCTTGGGAATATTACCCTGTCAATATATCCCATTTCTGCAGCAACATATGGAGATGCAAATTTTTCTTTGTAATTCTCACTCAATTCTTTGTGAATTTTTTCTGAGTCTTCAGCCTCTCTAATATCTTTTCTAAAAATAATATTTACCGCCCCATCAGCCCCCATAACTGCAATTTCGGCAGTAGGCCATGCTAAATTCAAATCAGCACGTATATGCTTGGAAGCCATTACATCGTAAGCTCCACCGTATGCTTTTCTTGTAATCACAGTCAATTTAGGAACAGTAGCCTCTGAGAATGCATACAATAATTTGGCACCATGTCTGATAATTCCTCCGTGTTCTTGTTCAGTTCCAGGAAGGAAACCTGGTACATCTACAAAAGTGACTAGTGGAATGTTAAAAGCATCACAAAATCTAACAAATCTGGCGGCTTTTGTTGAAGCGTCAATATCCAAACATCCGGCTAAAACAGAAGGTTGGTTAGCTACAATTCCAACAGGATGTCCACGTAATCGTCCAAAACCTGTGATTATGTTTTTAGCCCAATGGGGTTGTATCTCGAATAAATTATCATCACAAATTAAGTTAATTAATTTCAACATATCATAGGGTACAGTTGAATTATCAGGAATGATTTCGTCTAATTCAGAAATTCCATTAGATTCTTCTTTGGTGTATGGAATAATAGGTAAACTTTCCATGTTATTTTGAGGAATGTAGCTAATCAATTCTCTCAATGATTCAAACATATCTTCTTCAGAGTCACAAGCTAGATGGGCAACGCCAGAAACAGAATTGTGAGTTATCGCTCCACCCAGATCTTCAAAAGTAACTTCTTCATGTGTCACAGTTTTGATAACGTCAGGTCCTGTGATAAACATATGACTTGTATCTTTTACCATTAATGTGAAATCAGTCATAGCTGGACTGTAGACAGCACCTCCAGCACATGGCCCTAATATTAGTGAAAATTGTGGAATAACACCAGATGAAGTAACATTTCTGTAGAAAATTTCGGCATATCCTCCAAGACTGACTACACCTTCTTGAATTCTAGCACCTCCCGAATCATTTAGCCCAATAATAGGACATCCTGTTTTTGAAGCCAAATCCATAACTTTGCAAATTTTTTGTGCATGTGCTTCACCTAATGCACCTCCGAATACTGTAAAATCTTGAGCAAAAAGATAAACAATTCTTCCATTAATTGTACCGTGACCAGTAATAACTCCATCACCATCGGGTCTTTTCTTTTCTAATCCAAAATTGTTGCTACGGTGCTTTACCATAGCGTCTAATTCTACAAAGGAATCTGCATCAAGTAGAGCTTCAATTCGTTCTCTTGCAGTCATCTTTCCAGCCTTGTGCTGTTTATCAATTCTAACTTGATCTCCCTCTGAAACTTTTTTGAGTTTTTTCTCAAGTTCTTTGATTTTGTCAGATGTCCCCATCAATGGCCTATCAACCCAGTTCTATAACTTTGTGCCT
>CAZVIT010000093.1:0-4111 GCA_964626865.1 uncultured archaeon
TGCTCCCAGTGGCTTTCGAGGCCACCGCAATACCGGACTATGCGACCCTGGCTACTTTATCTCCAGATATGTTAGAACTTAATGTTCACGGTAACTATTTTGAGGTCTCCCTAGCTGAACAAATATGGAATGGCAAGTTACAATAGATAACAAAACTGAAAAGATTGATTTGCCTAAAGGAAGTACTGCCAATGATCTTGTAGAGCATATGGAGTTACATCCTGATGGTGTCTTAGTCGTCACAGATGAAGAGAAAATGAAACCTATTCCACTTATTCTAAAATTACCTGATAAACCCATTAGAATCATTCTAGTGGCGTCAGGAGGATAACAAACGATATTATTTATTACTATAGAGTATAAGCCTGTAGAGGTGTGTTAAATTATGGCTAAAAAATCTGGGAAAAAAGGAACTAAGCAGAAAAAAAGCACACCAAAGAAAACTGCCCCAAAAAAGAATACAAAAACTAAACAAACTACTCTAGAACCGACAGAAAAAAAAGGTAAATTGTCTGTTAGCCAAAGAGAAAGAGATGAAATTGATGCAGTTGTCGATACTCTCTGGTCTTTTGTTAATGCTTTGAAAGGGGCTTGGAAGAATTCAAGGTCTATTTTACTTGCAGGAATTATTATTGGCCTTTTGGGTATTACTCTGTCTGGATGGGGGCAGGAAGTTGTCGGAATGGAACAACCTGGTATTTGGTATGCTGTTACAGATAAGCCAAATGACTTAGTTACTAACTCGAATGGATTATATTCAGAATATTCGCCCGGTGATAATGTTAGAATTGAAGGGAAATTAACTAAAATAAGATATTTTGGAGATATTGAAAATGCCCTGTATCCTATTCCTCCTGATTTACAGGACCCTGTGCCACAAGCTATAGCTCCAGGTGACAATTATAAAAAATTAAACCTAGGAGATAACGACATGTTGTTCTCTACTTTAGCAGGAAATAGTAGTGAAATGAATATCAATTTCGCGAGCGGTGCAGACTTTCAAAGAATTCATTTTAATGATACAACTTTAGAAGCTGCTGTTTTTACAAATGTTGAATTTGAAGATGTTTTATTTTCAAATTTTAGTTTTAGTGATTCTTTCTTTATAGATTGTGTTTTCCATCGAGTGACTTTTCAAGATGTGACTTTTACTACCTCTGTTTTATCAAACGTTACTTTTGATTCTGTTCTGTTTAATAATGTAACAATTGAGGAAACTCTAATTGAAAAAAGTAATTTAGATACTTTCTTAGTCCGAAATTCTAATTTCACCTCTGTTACTTTTGATAAAGTCGAGATTATTGGCTCTAAATGGTCACAATCTAGTCTTAACAATGGAATATTGAAAGATAGTGTTATGGATGTTGTTATTTTCCGTGATTTAGAAGTTATTGATTTTTATTTAATCTCTTCAACTATTTCTCATAATCTAGATGTGCCTACTACTTCTACTTTTGATCATACAATATTAGAATTTGGGGATACTGTCGTTATTGTAGATGGGAATATAGAAAATGAATATGCAACCGGTGCACATCTCTTCTTTTGGACTGCTGAAGTAAAATTAGGCGGAGAAGCTTCTGGAACAGCTAATTCTACTGGAGGATGGGCGCCAGGCAGCGTCACTGGAAATGGATTCCAACAAGCTAATTCTGGGAATTTAGCTATTGACTTAAATTATGAATATCTTGATGCTGATTCTAAAGATATTAAAATTACATTCTGGTATAATGTCGCTTTTGATTGTATTGCTATTTTAGGATTAGGTGTTTTGATTTATGCAATCGGTGGACCTGGTGCAATGCTAGGGCTTTTCAAATTTCTATCTCCATTCCTAATGACTGGAATTTTCTTTGTTGTTATGTTCTTAACTATGGGACAGAGAGAATTCTTAATTTTATCTCAATTAATGTTGGTATATTTCGTTCCTCCATTTGGAAAAGGTACTGTTATTCCTTTAGGGATTGCTGGTGGAGTTGATCCTTGGGCTATTGCAATTTGTACTGCTTTTGTTGATATTGCTGTAGGAGTTTTCCTAACTTGGAATTTTGACTTAGCTAAGAAAATACCATTCATTGGTAGCGGAATTAATCGTATACAATTGAAAGGTAAAGCTATGTTGAAGGATTTACCATGGTTAGAACGTGCATCTTTTGCAGGAATTGTTGTTTTTGTTATGTTCCCTTTCCAAGGATCTGGTGCTGTTGGAGGAACTATACTGGGAAGAGCTATTGGTTTATCTCCAAATAGAAACTTATCTGCTGTTGCAATTGGAGCCGTGAGTGGGTCACTTATTCTGTCTGCATCTGTTGTGTACGGATTGGGCGTGTTGGCTATCTTAGCACCTATACAAATTGCTGTAACTGTACTGTTCATTGGAATGTGTCTTGTTATCTATTACTTGTATCAACACTGGGAAGAAATCAAATTGGATGAAGTTTCTCAAACCCTTGGCTTACACAAAGAAGGGTTGATTGGTGCACCAATTAATGCTGGTGTTGGAGCTATTGGAAGTGCAGGAGGAACTGTGATGAAAGTCACAGGAGACACCAGTCGAAGCGTAATCGATGCTGTAGGGAAAACAGGAAAAAGCATTACAAAAACCACTGGAGACTTTGTAGGGTCACTAGTTGGTTCCTTTGCAGATGATAAATCTGATTATGTAGACAATACTACGCCTACTGAATTAGAATCTGGGGTATTGGTTTCAATGGCTAATCAGAGAGTTAAACGTAGAGTTGTTGTAACTGGTGGTGCGGGGTTCATTGGTTCTCATTTAGTTGATCGTCTTGTGAAAAGAGATGAAGAAGTTATTGTGTTAGATAATTTTTCTTCTGGAGACTTAGACTTTTTGGGTGAATCTATTGAAAATATTACATTGATTGATATTGATTTATTAAATGAAGATTTTGCAGGATATCTAGAGAATTCAAAAATTGTATATCACTTAGCTGCAAATCCTGAAGTTCAATTAGGAATAACTAAACCTGAAGTCATGCAAGAACAAAATGTAGATGTTACAAAAAAAGTTCTTGAAGCAATGAAAATAGCTGGTTGTGATAATATTGTATTTACTTCTACTTCAACTGTATATGGCGATGCTGAGAAGATTCCTACGCCTGAGGATGCTGAGCTAAACCCAATTTCAGCTTATGGTGAAAGTAAATTGGATGCTGAAAAACTAATTGAAAAATATTGTAAAGAAAATAACTTCAGAGGAATTTCTTACAGATTTGCCAATTGTGTAGGCCCACGCAGCAATCATGGAGTCACTTTTGATTTTGTAAATAAATTGAAAAAGAATGGAAAGTCTCTTGAAATTTTAGGAGATGGAAAACAAAACAAGTCTTACTTCCATGTAGAAGATTGTATCTCAGCAATATTGAATAAGGCCCCTGGTGAATTGTGTGAAAAAGGAGAAACTATTGCATTAAATGTAGGATCAAAAGATGCAATTGATGTTGTTACCTTGGCTGACCAAGTGTGTAAGGCAATGAAATTAGATAATGTAGAATATTCATTTACTGGCGGTGTTGATGGAGGTAGAGGTTGGAAAGGCGATGTTAAGGTCATGAAACTTGATATCAAGGCTTTGATGAAACATGGCTGGGCACCACAGTATACTAGTAAAAGAGCCATAAAGGAAACTGCTAAATGGCTTGACAAAAATTCAGAATAATTTGAAAATTTAGCTCCTGTAGTGTAGTCCGGCCCATCATTTCGGCTTCTCGAGCCGAGCACCCGGGTTCAAATCCCGGCGGGAGCACCATCCCTTCTCACTTAAATATCAATACTTAAAGTACAATTCATGTTGCAAATAATATATAAGAACAAAATGCAATTTTTTGCTTTAGCAATTTTTCTTGTGATGTCTGTAATCTTGGTCATGATTCCCTCGGCCTCAGCTGAGGATCATGATGTTTCTATTACTGATGATATGAAATTTAATCCTGAAGATTTGACTATCAATGTAGGAGATACTGTTACTTGGACAAATAATGATGGAATGGGGCACACTGCAACTAGCACTGATGGGCCTGCTTCCTTTGATTCTGAAAATATAGCTGCTGGGGCTACATGGTCTTTTACTTTTACTGAAGCTGGAACATAC
>CAZVIT010000094.1:0-3849 GCA_964626865.1 uncultured archaeon
TTCTTGGTTGTACCACCAAGGAAACTGCTAGCCCAAACGTACAATACTGCAGCCAAAACCACTGTAATAGCGACCATCAAAATAACCGCAATTACAGGAGATACTGCCTGCTCATCTTTTACAATTCTTCGTTGCATTGTTGTGTCCTCTGACCTAAGTCAGACATATAGACAGATGGCAGAGCATATATACCTTACGTTAATCGATCTCTTCGTAAAACGTAAGCTCCAGCAACAGTGCACAAGACTGTAATACTAACTCCAATCCAAGCTAAAGAATTTGCCCAGTCAGGAACATTTGAACTACTATGTGATTTGATTTCTGGAGATCTAAGCGTTGATTCATAAGAGGACCATACACCGCCATCAGAATCTGTAAAAATAATACTCATCAAAGAATTGCCCTCTCCAAGGCCAAAAGACTGTGAAGGTGCCTGCCAAAAGAATATCCATCCTTCTCCACTAGATTCTAAAATTAGATTATGGACATCGGCTTCAAACACATCCGTTGAACTTAAGGAGCCATTAGTCACACTAATATTTACTTCAGAAATAGAGGCATAATCATTAGCTGTAACACGAATCTCATATGAAGTGCCTGTAGAATAATGTAAATCACTAGGTAAACCTTCTACACGATAAATTTTGTCCTCAGCTTGTAATGTAGGTAAAAACAATGAGATTGCAATGATTGCAAATAAACTTTTCTTAAGTGCGTCCATATTAGATATAATTATTATTTTAGCATTCTATATAAGACTATACGGATAACTACTGTGTTAATCCTCTGTGTTGTAAACTTTCTAGAATTATTCTAACTTCAGCTTCACGAAGACCTAAAGATGCTGCTGCACCCTCAATAGTATAATCTCTATTATGAAGAATATGGTGTAACAATCTTCTTTCATGATATGTGCAATCTGCATCTTGAGTTGTTGATATTATTTTTCTATTCAATTCACCCATTAATGCCATTAAACTTCTTCTTTCTGATTCAACCTCATCAATTGAATGTTTTAAATCTTCTGAAACTCTTGATAAAAGATCCATTCGGCCTCGAGAATCCATGTCTTCTGATTCAGCTATAGCATCCAAAACTCTACGATGTTGCTCCGATAAATCTGAAACATCAAAGTCAGTTTCAGCTTTTTGTTTGTAAGTAGAAGGGCCTATGTCTATGTGTAAAGAAACGTCCCTAGATGCCTTGTAAACTCTACGATTTGGCCCTCTACGGCTAGGTTCATCTCTTGATTGAACTAATCCATGATCTTCTAAAATTCTTAAATGCTTTACAACAGCTTGTTGAGTTACATCTATTTCTTTTGATAATTGTAAAGGATATAATCTTTCTATAGACAATAATTTAAGAATTCTGCGTCTCGTTGGATTCTCCAGCAAATAGAATAATTCGTCTACTTCATCAAATGACATATCAACCTCCGGTTGTATACCCCTTGTTGTAATGTGAATATAAAAATTGCTATTGGTCCAACAAGCTTTAACATTCAGTTCTGATAGGAGATTAATGGAGTATCGGAAACCTACTAAAAAAGTGATAATGGAAGCTGTAAAAAGTGTTCTAAAAAATAGAGGAACTATAGATACACAGACTAAGATGCACAAACTTGTAGTTAAACATCTTAAGAAAGAAGATAAAACATACAAACTATCGGCCGAAAGGATGAGAATTGTAGCTGTTAAATCAAAAAAAATTAAATTAGGAATAAAAACTAGGTCAGTAGGTGCTGGGCCTGAAATTGATGAAAATGTTTTCAAAAGACAAGGATTAGGATATGATCCCGTGGTGAAGAGGTGGAGGCGAATTAGGCCTGGTGAAGACCAAAGTGGACATAAACATCACAGGGGAGAATTTGCCTCTCCTGGTCAGCCATGCCCCGTTTGCACTTCTCCATTAGAGAAAGTACATAATGCAACCCTTTATGGAGGGAAAGTTGCAATTGGATTTAATTGTAAATTATGTGGATATTTAACAGGACACCGATGGAGAGAGCCTGCAAGATATTCTTTTAGCCTAAAAGGTGTAAATTAGTGGAAGCCTTTGATTACAAAGGCATCTGCTTAAAGAAAGAGTTAGCAAAGGAAATTAGAAAACAATTAGGAATAAACGCTCAGCCGTTACCTAAATATGGCCAAGCTTCAATAGAAAAATATAACTAATCATGAACAGTGGAAAACTTATCTTGGTGAGACATGGATTATCTGTTTATAATGATCAAAATCGATTTACAGGATGGAAAGACGTAGATCTAAATGAACAAGGCGTAGCTGAAGCTAAGCAAGCTGTTAGTTTACTTGAAAAAATTGATTTTGATATGGCTTTTACTTCAAATCTAAAAAGAGCGAATGACACTTTATATATTATTTTAAAAGGAATAAAACAAGAATCTATTCCTATTGAGAAAAATTTAGCTCTAAATGAAAGGGATTATGGAGACCTAGTAGGTCAGAACAAAGCTGAAGCTGCAAAAGAATTTGGTGATGAACAAGTTCAAATCTGGAGAAGAAGTTATGATATTCCGCCTCCTGGCGGTGAATCACTAAAAGATACTGCAAACAGAGTAATACCTTATCTTAATGAAAAAATATTACCACAAGTTTATGATGGAAAGAATGTTATTGTAAGCGCTCATGGAAATAGCATAAGAGCAATAGTAATGGCACTCAAAAAATTTAATCCTGAAGAAATTCTCAAAACCGAAATAGGATGGTGTGAACCTTGGATATTTGAATTTGAAAATAATACATTAATTAATTTAAAAATTAAAACAAGACCTAATTCAAAAAGTATGAGTAAATTACCAAATTAACGATGCTCTGACCAAGATTTAATCATATCAAGATTTCCCTTTGTGGCCTTTATTTTTTGCCTACGACCCCATTCATCTTTTACAATTATATCTTCACCACTAGAAGAAAAAAGCATGGAAGTAAAATATCCTGATTCTGCTTTAAACTGAACTTCAAGTCTACGTTTAGATCCTTCACCTTCCCATGAGACAGGATATCCTAAATCATCATAGTAGTCACTAATCTTTTTCATAAACCTGTCACTAACTGTCATTAATAATCCACTAAGAGACCTTTATTAATTGTTGCTTACGGGGGACATTTCTAAAGCTACCTGTCTCTAGACCAGATGAAGCCCCCTAGTGTAGCGGTCCATCATTCAGGCCTTTGGAGCCTGAGACCTCGGTTCGAATCCGAGGGGGGCTACCATTTTACAGTTTATATATTTTTGTATATTTTGAAGTTAAATATTGAATAAATGCATCACTGCTAGGTTCTTTTCCTGTAGCTTGTGTAATTAGCTCTGCAGGCCTCAATTTAGAACCATGAACGTGGATATGGGCCCTCATCCAATCTAATAATGCTCTAAATTCTCCTTTAGCTATTTTACTAGGAATACTTGGATCGTCTGATAATGCTGCATCATAAAGTTGAGCAGCATATAAATTTCCGAGAGTATATGTTGGGAAATAACCTATAGCACCCATTGACCAATGTATATCCTGAAGTACTCCTTTAGTATTATTTGGTGGAGTAACTCCCAAATATTCTTCCATTTTAGAATTCCAGAAATCTGGTAATTCTGAAACCTTGATATTTCCATTAACTAATTGCTTTTCAATCTCGTATCTAACCATTATGTGAAGATTGTATGTTGCTTCATCTGATTCTACTCTTATGAGTGATGGTTGAACTGTATTTACAGCTCTATGGAGTGTATCTACATCTAAATCACTAGGTAAATGTGGAAAACATGCTTTGAAATCCTCAATATAGTATTGCCAAAAACCATGACTTCTACCAACCATATTTTCCCACATTC
>CAZVIT010000095.1:0-3814 GCA_964626865.1 uncultured archaeon
TAAGTACAGTTTTTACGTCTAAACCTCTTGCTTCCTTATCCATTATTCATCCTCCAAATGCAGATATCCTGATGTGAAAAGTCCACCCATAAGTACTGTAATTATAACTATCATTTCAATTCTCATAAATCCATATTCTGCACCAGTTCCAGTAGGATATAACATAAGCATACTGAACCAAAATCCTCCGCCAATTGTCATTGCCATTATTGAACGTGCTCTTCCGGTTAACATGAATCCTGAGACTATAGCAACAAGAGCTATAGGAAGTTGGTTAATTCCCCATGCTTTTTCATAGAAAACATCATTATCTGTGTAATCATCTCCCCATCCTATTTCAGCAGATTCTTCAGCTGTAACAAAATTCGCTATACCTGTAATAAATCCTAAGACTCCTAATACGATTAACCACCATTTAGGCTGCATGTACGGTTTGATTGCGTCCATTATTGCACCTGTGTAACAAAGTTTGCAATTAATAGAAGAACTACAAAAGCTGCCGTTACTAATGGATACATCTTGTAAAAGAAATCATCGCTGTTTTCAAAATTTTTACCACCTAGTGTCATTCCTTCTTCGACGCCTTCTTCTCTCATTTTATAATAAGCAAAAATATTCAAGAACATTACAAGTGCAGAAACTGCAATATTTGCTGTAGCTGTACTAGTATCTGGCGTATAAGGTGAATTTGGGTCATCTGGAATTACTTGATCATTAACAACCAAATTCCCAAGTATTATCGATAAAGCAAAAAACGTAATTCCGAAAAGTAAAACATGAGCTGCTGCCCAGTTTCCTTTAGCTCCATTTGTAAGTAAAATTAATCCCATCGACACATAAATAACAAAGAACGATGCTAAAACTCGATAAGCTATTGGTGCTGCAGCGATTGGGTCGTCCCAGTAAGAACCTTCTTCAAATCCTGCAAGAAGAGTTGAACCTCCTGCACCTGCATAACCGTCTGCGAAAAAGAAATGATTTATTGAATAAAGTGTGCCTATGAATGAAGAAAGTATTATTGCATATTTAGCTTCATTATTTATTTTGATGCCCATATTGAAAGCTAAACCTTCATCGACGCCTTCTTCTTTCAACATCACATAAGCTGCTGTGTACAGTCCTAAAGCTGCCAATGTAGCATATAGTGGATTGTTGTTTACAGCTTCATAATCTCCTTGGAATGGTGGTGCCAATACAATTGCCAAGCAAGTAAATCCTGCAATAGTTGGAAGCATAATAGTCCATTTTCTACGTGCTCCTTCATTCAATATTAGAAGATTTCCAGTAATAACTCCGAACATGAGAACTCCTGCAACATATAGAGTTCCAGCACCTCTTCCATAGGCTTCATCGTCTGGAGTTGCTCCATTAGGTATCAAAGAGAAACAATCTCCATCACCATTCACAACTGAACACGATGAAAAAAATATAAAGTTTATTGAGTATAAAATTCCAATAAGGAATGAAAGACACAAACAAACCCTAGCTGGCACAGACTTTATGGCATCAAACATATAACCTATTTTTTATTACTAGTACTTAAGCATATTGTACTCATCTACAATACACAGATATGTAACGTTGAATTAGTTACAAAGGGAGCGTGACCAAAAGATTATCTTAATTTTAAGCTAAAATTTTGCGATTCTTGTAAGTTTTTCGGATAAAGGATTCTAGGCGAGAGACCCTAGCTTCCAAATCTGCTAACTTAACCTCATAGGGGTGCCTCATAACCAACCATAATTTTGTTAAATAATAAAGGTTTGTATCGTCAAACAAAACGGTAACTTATTCTAATTTGTGCATTGAAATCAAAGCTTGTTCTATAGTCCTCAATTCCTCAGGTACTTGATGGCCAGATATTGGGGCAGCTAAGGATACTCCTGTATCTTTCTTAGCCTTCCAAACTTTAGAATTAAATTCGATTAAAGATTCTGTCATTTTAGTAAATTCTGAAGTATTTGTAATTGGCCTTTCTGGGAAAACATCCACATCTACTGCCGATTTTCCATAAAGTGTTGTTGACAAATGATGAGTAAAGAAAGGACATATTGGTGATAAAATAGACATCATATCTCTGAAAACGCGGTGAAGTGTCCATGTTGCCGATGCATCATCATTGTACAATCTAGTTTTTGCCATTTCAAGCCAATGAGAAGCAAGAATATTGGTGCTGAAGGTCTTAATTCCTTGTGCTGCTGTGTAAATGTCCATTCCAGCATAACCTGCTTCTGCTTTTTCTAACAAATCTGAAAATTCTGCCAATATCCATTTGTCTTCATTTTCTAAATTTTCTGGAACTGTATCTAAATCGCCATCGAAATCAAACTGCGAAGCAAAGCGTCCTACATTGAAAATTTTTGTAAGAATACCAAAATATCTCAATTCAATTTGTTCTGGATTTATTTGGAAATCATCACCAACTTGTGCATCTGCAGCTTTCCAAAATCTGAAACATTCGGAACCTATTTTCTTAGCTTGTAAAGTTACTTGCTTGCCTTCTGGTCCCTTAATTTTCCAAGAACCTGTTCTTCCACCAAATCCACATTCTAATACTGATTCTGCATCAATCCCATTACCGAGTGATTTCGACATTTTACGGCCCCAAGGATCCATTCCTAAACCATCAATCCAGATGTTAGCAAATCCAGGTTTGTCAAGAAGTAAAGCTGATTTCAAGAGAGTATAATATAACCAAGTTCTAACAATTTCTTTTCCTTGTGGTCTAACTCCTGTTGGGAAGGCTCTTTCAAACAATTCTGGATCTGATAAATATCCAGATACATACAAATTTGAATTAGAAGAATCCATCCAAGTATCGAAAACTTTCTCTTCTCCTTCTAAATTTCCAAGCTCAGATTTCATATCTGAATATGTACCTAATTCTTTTCGTGTTTCACGGTCTAAAACAATCGAAGTGTCTGGTGGAGAATCTCTCCAAGGCTGAACATAAGTTCCATGTGGTGGCGTGATTATTTTCTTTCTATCTTCCGAATACCAAACTGGAATTTCTGTATGATACCATCGCCTACGACTAACTGGCCAATCAATACTAATATTTTCCATCCAGTCTAACAAAAATTGTTTGTTACGCGGCGGTACAAAATTACTTTCATTTGACAACTCCTTTAATCTATCTTGTATATGAGTTTGACGAACATACCACTCTTTCAATAAAATAATCTCAATAGGATTCTTTCCCCTTTCAGAAACTGGGATTTCTTGATCTCTTTCCTCTATATTTTCAATTTTATCTGATTCTTCTAAAATTTCTAAGGCCTTTTTTCTTGCTTCAATAACTGGTAAACCTGCTAAAGGTCCGCCAACATCTGTTATTTTTCCTTCCAAATCAATTGCTTGGAAAGGTGTTAAGCCTAATTCTCTGAATACTGAAACGTCATTCTGATCTCCAAAAGAACATACCATCAATACTCCTGAACCGAATTCCATATTGACACTTGAATTTGCTTGAATCTCTACTGTTTTAGAACGTCCTACAGTATCTATTGGTAATTTTAATTTCTTACCTACTAAGTTTTGATATCTTTTGTCATCTGGATGAACAATAACGATTCCACATGCACAAATCAATTCTGGCCTTGTTGTTGAAATTATAACGGGTGGATGGTCTTCTCCTTCAACGAACCATCTTACATCAACTAATTTAGTTTTTCTAGAAAGTCTTTCAACCTCAGCTTCGGCAAGCGTTGTTCCTTCTACAGGATCGTACAAATTAGGCCTTAATTCTTCAACTATATCGCCTTTTTTGAATAAATCTATGAAAATTGATTGGGTTACTGCACGATATTCTGGA
>CAZVIT010000096.1:0-3801 GCA_964626865.1 uncultured archaeon
ACCATGTTATTTCTTAGAAGATATTAAAGAAGAAATGATTGGCGATAAGGAAGGTCGGGATAGAGAACATTGGAACAAAGAAGACAGAGACTGGGAAAAAGAAGATTGGGATATTGTAATTGAGGAACTTGCAGGAGCCTGCGAAGAAGGCGACGAAGAATCCTGCGAAAGGTTAGAATTACTTAGAGAAAAACTAGCAGAAGAACGTGAAGATGAAGAACGTGAAGATGAAGGTTCACGCAGTGGAGAAGATGAGTCTGAAGAAGAGTCTGAACAAGATTATGAGAAAGATGAATTCGATGAAGAATTAATGGCTGAAATGCAACAATTGAAAGAAGCCTGTGGTGAAGGAGATGAAGAATCTTGTGAAGAACTTCGAGAAATGATTGCTGAAATGATGGAAGCCCGTAAAGATAAGTGGAACAAAGAACGCAAAGACTGGCATAAGGAAGACAAAGACTGGGATGAAGCTTGTCTAACTATGGAAGAGTGGAAAGAAGTTTTTGAAAAGGATAGAAAAGAGAGAGGCCATCATTACAAAAATAACCACAAAGAAATGAATATTGTAAACTTCATGCATATGTTTGAAGAACTTGACGAGGAAGAAATTTCTGAGATTAAACAAATAGTCGGCATGTCTGATGAAGAATGGGATTCTATGGTTCTAAAATTTCAAACAAAAAACATGACCCAAGATGATTGGAAAATGGTTATGGAAAAAATGAAATTACTTTTTGATCATAAAATGAAAGAAGACCGTGAAGAAATGGAAGCTTTCAGAGTTCAAATGGCTGAACTTGGAGAAGCTTGTGAAGCAGGTGATGAAACTTCATGTGAAGAGCTTGAATCATTAATGGGAGAATTAGAAAACGACTTCAGAGAAGACAAAGAAGGCGAATGCGATAAAGAGCACAATAACGAAGAAGAAGACGAGTCTGAGGAAGAACAAACAGACGAAGATGAGTCTAATGAAGAAAACCAATCTGAAGAATAATTAGTATGGCAGACACAAGTGGAGAGGACGGCTTCATTAAGCAGATTCTCAAGATGTTAGCAGGAACATTAGGTTTTGTTCTATGTGCAGTAGGTATCCTTGGTTTTGTGGTTGCAGGTTTTGCAATAGATTATATTGATGAAAGGTTAGAAGAAGATTGTGAGGGCGTTAAAGGTACAATTATTCAAACAACAGAAGTAGATGAAGGTCAATGTGATGAAGGTAGTTCAATTAGAGATTTACTGGTTGTAATTCAATATCCATTATTGATAGCAGGAATAGCTTGTGGTTTAATTGGCGCTAGGGTGTTTTGAAATCAAAATAAACAATACTGATATTCTCTTAATTTATTGTCCATCATACGAGCATTAGGAACAATAGTCTCTAATTCATTCCAGAAATCTTTGCTATGATTTTTCACTCGCGTATGAACTAGCTCATGTAGTAAAATATAATCAATCAGTTGATTAGGTAAGTGCAATAATTTCATGTTAAGACTGATATTGTCTTTTGAGGAGCATGATCCCCATCTAGTTTGTTGATTTCTTATTGAAACGCGATTATATTGGAAATTATGTAGTTGGGCAAGTTCAGCTAATCTCCTTTCTAATATTTCTCGAGCATCTTTCTTTATGATTAGGGGCAATTTTTTATTTTTTTTAAGTAAAAGTTCCATATTTTTTAAATGTTTTTTAATCCAATCAATTTTTTGTTCTACAAATTTTTGAGCATCTTTCAAAGTTTGTCTACGTGGAACAGTCACTCTTACAAATTTTGGTTTTATTGAAATAACAATTCTTTTTGCTCGATTATTTTTGATGTAACGGATAATTCCGACATCCTGGTGTTCAATTTCGTAATCCACTTATTCGGCACTAAATTAGTGGTTTATAATCATACCACAAAGAGCCAATCCAAGTAAACCAAAAATCATTGCTACCCTCAAGATATGTCCTGCCTCATTGTCTTTCCCTTTTTTCAAGAAGGGCTTTACAGCAAATGAACTAATCACTGCAGGTAAAACGAAAACAACTAAATTTTGAGGTAAATATCCGAGTAAGAATGGCAATACAATAAGAAGTGTTGAAGCCACAGCAAGAATCCAAACCGTTTTACGTGCTTTTTCATTTCCTAACACTTTGGGTAGTGTATTTCTATTGTAATCACCGTATTGATCATTTGTGTCCATTATAATTTCTCTTGCAGTTGTAAGTGACATTGCACTGGCGGCAACTAGCCACAATAATGGATCTGTAAAATGGTCAATTGCTGCAGCTCCAAATAGAATAGTTATAGCTATAGTACTAGCGATAGCTAAATTCCCCCAAAAGATTCTTTTTTTCAAAGCAGGATTATAGGGACCATCAAGTTCATACATTATCATTATTAGAAGAGCCACTAACCAAACCGCAACAGAATCTAGCCATGCCAAATCAGAAAAATCAGGTTCGTTCAATACGATTGCAATAAGAGCAACTCCAGATAGAATAATCATTCGGTGACCGTATTTCTTTGCAGCGATTAGAGAAATACTATCAGAAGGTAATGGCCTTTTAGGGTGATTAACTCTATCAATGTCAATATCAAGTAAGTCATTAATTGCAAACCATCCTGCGATGAAAGCCCCAATACAAAAAGCATGGAGAGCTAAAGAAATTAAAGAATCTTGATAATTTACACCAATTAAAACAGCACCTAAGGCAATTGTGGAGCACCCCCAAATTACGTTTGCCCCCCTCGACAAATCCCACCAATTGCGCAGGTATTCTCTTCGGTTCACAATAAGCCACAGGGGTGTTTCTATAAATGAAACACTATGGCATACAAAATATAAACCGATGCAATACAAAGGTTTTTATGTTCACGAGCACTAGATAAGAAAAGAATATGAGCGCTAAAGACCAAACAACCTCAACCGTGTCGGAAATAATGCATAAGAATATTACATCTGTAAAATCTACTACATCAGCTCAGCAATGTGCTAGAAAAATGACAAAAGAACGAGTAGGATGTATAATCGTCTTAGATAATAAAGATCCAGTAGGAATTATAACGGAAAGAGGGTTTGCAGATCTTGTAAAGAAAGGTAATTTTGATTGTAAGGAAGTTAAGGCTAAAGATTTTATGACTAAACCATTGATTACAATTAAATCAACTAGTAGTTATATGACTGCAATGCGTAAATTTGAAAAAGAAGATATCAAACGTATGCCAGTTGTTGATAAGACGGGAGTAATTGGCCTTCTTACTTTGAAAAATCTTGTTAGCCATTCTAAGAAAGCTATGAGGTCATTAAAAAAAGAAAATACAGTTCTTAAATCAATGGCTGAACAAAGAGGAATGACTAGAGAATAATTCCAATTCAGAATTCTTAATGAATTAAAACGACCTGTTCAGAAGATCTCGTTTTTTTGCAGCATCTTTTGTTGGTTCAACTTCATCAGCTTTGTGTACAGTAGTTACATTAGGACTAGTTTTAGCATTAGGTCCTGCAAGCTTCACGGTTGCGCCCTTGTATTCTAGCGTTACATTATTACCAGTGATTTGGAGAATTTCTCCCCTGTCAAACCAAAATGTAAAACACGAAGAACACCCATCAATTGTTACCGTTTTTTTGAGTTTACCCTCCCTAGCATCTCCTCCTACTTCACTTATAAATCTACCAAATTGAATTAGTGCGCCAATTAGAGGTAAAAACTCAAGAACCATTTCTCCAGTTATTTTCTTTGGATCTTTTGCTATTTCCTCATGCCTAGACATCATTCTAGACTTTTTGTAGCCCAAATGAATTTCTTTCATTTTTGTAT
>CAZVIT010000097.1:0-3760 GCA_964626865.1 uncultured archaeon
AACGCTTTTTCTAATCTTTCAACAACTGTTCCTTCATCCAGGAGATCACCCATACGTATCCCTATTCGAGATGCCTTATCAGAATAACAAGGACCAATACCATTACCTGTAGTTCCTATCATAGATTTCCCTTTTGATGTTTCTTCACCACCATCTAACAATTTGTGATAAGGCATTATTACATGTGCTCTATCTGATATAATTAATTCTCCTCTTTCCGAATCTAAATTATCTAATTCACTAAGCAACACCTCTGGATTAACAACAACTCCATTCCCTATTACGTTAATCACATCTGTACGCAATATTCCTGATGGCAAAAGATGAAGTTTGTACTTTTTATCATCTATCACTATTGTATGGCCTGCATTATTACCTCCCTGAGACCTAGCTACCACCTTTGAATCATCTGCTAAATAATCAGTAATCTTACCCTTACCTTCATCTCCCCACTGTGCTCCAATGATGGTTGTTACTGTCACGACAATGTGCCACCTGATTTAATTATTAGAGAATAAAGCGCTGGTAACAAAAACATAGCAGATATCATTGATGCTATAAGCAATACTACAATTATGAACACAAACCACCATAGCGCACTTATTTTGATAGCAAAGGCTGCAGTTAAACCAACTAATGTAACTATAGTCGCCTCTGCCAAAGTTTGAGCTGTCCTGGCAATAGCGTTGTAGACACTAGGCATGTTAATCCCACCTTCAATTACACGCTGAGTTATATGTATGGAAAAATCAATTCCAACCCCTATAACTATGGAACCAATCATCACCGTAACTAAACTTAATGGTTGACCTAAAGCAACAAATGTTAAAGGTTCTAAGGATATAACCCACATAACTGGGAAAGTAGTAATCAAACCTAATTTCCAATTTCTTCCAAAAGTAAGTGTTAATACAAAGAAAACAAGGACAATGCAAATAACTAAAGTAGTAATCTGTGAACTTATTAACTGTGCATTTACACTAGTACCAATTGCTGCAACACCTGTTAATGCTGATATTTTAACAGGAGCATACTCATAGCTATCCCGTACCTCATTAACACCAACTACTGCAGTTTCCATTCCTTTTATATCTTTTAGTGGCATATCAACATAAATCAAAGTTTTAGAAAATTTACAAGCTACTTGAGCAGAATCGTCAGGAGAACAATCCATTATCATGCTAAGAGCTTCTGGAGTTATGCTATCATAAAAAACATTTAAAAGAAATTTTTGGAAGTCTCGCTCAATACCAGGAACACTTGAAGAAGCTATTTCGTCCTCATGAAGTACATCCCAAAATGATCTTTCAATACCCTCTTCTAATCCTAATATATCTAAAAGATCATCTAGAGTTGTGGATTGATTGCTAGAAAATTTAACAGCTTTCATGACTTCTGTTAAAGATATTGCAGTTACATCATCAACATCATTCAAACCTTCTCGATTACCATCTTCCGATCCTGCAACCAATAAATCAACTTGATCAAGATGATCAACAGCGGAATCTTCCTCTTCATCGTAATCATTCTGAAAATCACCTCTAGCAATCATCATACCGAAAGCCCCTGCGTTAAACTCTTTCGAATATTTAACAATACCAATTAGCGTAGGCTCATCATCTGGAACCATGTCAAGATAATCTATATTAGTTTCTAAAAGAGGTAACACTCCCATAGACAATAATGTTGCGGTAGCTAATATTGCTAAAACTGGTTTGTTTCTTTCTGTAACTACCTTTGCCAATCTATGCCATTCTCCTTCAACTTTCTTGTGATCATAATTTGTCCAAACTGCAATGGCTGGTGACATAATAAACGTGCATAATAAACAAACAAATATTCCCAAAGTTAAACTCAGACCTACTGTGAATACTGGGCCTAAATTAGTATACATCAAACTACCAAAACCAATCATAGTTGTCATCGCAGATAATGCAATAGCCCTTCCTGTAGTAGACATGGCTTTCATCATTCTTATCTGAGCCGTTGGGCCTTCTTCTTCTGTAAATCTATTTGATAAATGTAAACCATAAGCCACCCCCAGAGCCATCAATATAGGACCTAGAGCTATTATAGTTGGAGTAGCCTCAAGACCTGCCCACCCAATTATTCCATAGGTAATAAAAATAGAATAAAGTGTAGGGATACCTGCAATCATAACTGCTCTTATCTTCTTTTGAATTAAGAACATAGCAACTCCACACATTACAACTCCTATTGGGAACACGCGCCAAAACTCAGAAAATGATCTTTCTGTAATTGCTTGTGTAACTGGAACGGGTCCAGTAAGCATCATGTGACTGTAGGTTTCTCCATTTGGTCTATTACCGTTCTCCTCATTGAGACCAATACCTCTTGTTTTCATTGCAATATCTACTTCATCAATTATGATTGGAGGAGGTACATCACTAGTAATACCAAACAAAATAACTGCAGTATCCCAAATACCATCTCCATTAGTATCTCTCATAACTTTCTCAACTACTGACGGAGGCAAATCCTGAACAATATCATCAATATCAGATTGGCTCGGAATTTCATAATGATTTAATTGATCTCCCCAATCTGCATCTTTTAGCACTTCAGCAATTTGCGTTAAAACAAAAGAAGCACTACTGCTACCACCTTCTGACTCAGCTGCAGCCCACTCATCAGTATTCGTAACAACTGCATCATAAACTCTACTATTTGTACTATGTAATTCCTTAATCAAAGTAGATATACTAAATGACCAAACTACATTATCTATGAGACCACCATCTGAAGGCACAACACCTGCACCTCCGCTCTCGGTTTGGCCAACTTCATCAACGGTTCTTTCAATATAATCTAATTCTAATAAAACCTGCCGATTTGTTATATTTGCCGAACTAGACATATCGTAAGCGTTATCCGTTTCCACATAAATTACAATGATATCTGTTGAGTAATCTTCACGAACTTCTAAAAGCAACTCCTCCTCAACTGAACCCTTAGGAAGATAAACTTCCATTGCACCATTAATATTCATTTTACCAATTCCGATAAGCATGAAAAGAGTTATGGCTGTCATTATGCCTACCGTTATCGGTGGATAATCTGTAGTTACCCTAACAAAACCCCTAGCTAAAGGACTTATTTTCACCTCCTTAGCCTTTGATTTAGACAAGAATTTCTTAGATTCTTTAACCTTGTGTGCTTTAGGTATAGGCTTTGAAGATTTCTTACCACCTACTTTACTTTTCACTTCTTCCCATGAATCTTTTATTGAAGTACCACCGACTTTTCCTTGAAGTAAATTTTGCTGCTCCTTAGCCTGCTTGTCAAAGAAACGGTCTATACGACCTCTAAATCCTGAATCTTTTTTATCATCTGACACAGTATCTATGCTGTATTAAAGAGGTGATAATAAATAGTTCTTCTCCTATTAATTGTCAAACCTTTATTATAGATATGTACAATCTTAACGTCGTGAAAGCAAATATTATATTCATAATTATGGCGATTTTAGCCTTAATTGTAATTGCATATATGCCAACATCTGAAGCCTTGGAAGACCCCTATGTTGATGAAGTTATGTACTCTAAAGATAGTACTGAGAGCTTCACTCTTGTTCAGAGTGGAAGAGACAATGCAACCTATTATAGATATCTTATTATTGATGACTATTCTGAAGCTCCCGCTAACTGGTCTGAAGCTGGATTTAATGATTCTGAATGGGTTATTGGTGCTGCGCCTTTTGGTGATCGGTCATCTGGTGGTGTAGACCCTAATACTGACT
>CAZVIT010000098.1:0-3574 GCA_964626865.1 uncultured archaeon
GCCCAGTCATTAGAATTTGCTCTCCAAGAAAAAATATTGTTAAAACTTGCATTCTTAAAAAAATCTATCCACTCATTTTCTTGAAATAAATGCATACGCGTTCCTAATTTGCCCTGCCAATCATGACACTTTTTATTCTCAAAATAATGATCTATACCCATTATAAAACGTCCATTTGGATTAAGCAAATCATATATTTTTTTAATAATTTTAGAAGGATTGTCTAAATAATACAAAACTTCCATTGAAAAAATTAAGTCAAACTTGTCTTCAACTTCAATATCATTGATATCTTTTAAAAAAAATACAGCCTTACTTTGTCTTTTATTAGCATTAAGAATCATGTTCGCTGCACCATCAATCCCTACTGAAAGGGTACAATTCTCTTTTTCTGCTAATTGATTGGCTACCCATCCATTCCCACAACCAATATCCAAAAATGTAAACTGATTATTATCTGTATTAAGTCTAGCTAATGCATAATCAAGAATTTCAGAAACTGAAGCTGAATGAGACGTTTCCATACCCTTATCTTTTCCAGAAATTGCCCATTCATCAAAAACTTCTGTTGGGTGCTTCATAATTTTTCAAAACTCCTCGCTATTTATATCTGACATCCAAATAATTGAATATTTATTTATTAGATGTAATATACTGCTTTCTAAATTACACCTTATGTCTGAAAATATTAAAGCATATGCTATAAAGCAAAATACTATCAATTATGATGAAGAAAATTTAGTTATGTTACAAGCCCAACTTATCAACAAAGACGACGTCGGAAAAGTTATGGTGGAAAAAGTGTCAAAAGATACTGGAAGTTATGCTGCAGGAAAATATTACATTCCTGGTGTTGCAGTTAATTTTGGTGAACACCCTGTTGAAGCTGGGCATCGTATTCTTACTGAAGAATTAGAAGTAAAAGATAGAGAAATAAAATATGTATCCACACAGTCACATTGGAATGATGAACGAAAACATTGGTATGTTCTTTTCATATTTGAAACTATAGAACCATTAACTGAAAACGAAATGAAAAATACTTGTGAAGGGATTGATAAACTTCTCTATATTGATCTGGAAGATGCTACCACTGAGAATGCTACACAAGGTCTTATTGATATAAGAGAAGCCATGAGAAATCCATCAAAAACTTACATTTAGATTACTTTTTTAAATAAAAATAGAAAATATTGCTAATTATTAAGGAAAACTATTAAAATATATAGTTAGGCGAGATTTGTGGCAAAAACAACAATAGGTTGGCGTGAAAATGTAGAATTATTGGACTTTGATAACTGTCTAACAAAAGCAAAAATGGACACTGGTGCCAGAACTTCTTCACTACATGCTACACACATCTCTGAAAGTGAAGATTCTGGAATAAAATATATTACTTTCAGACTCAAAACTATCAATAATAATGAAAAAAAATACAAATTTTTTAAATGTGAGCTAAAAGAATGGAGAATTGTAAAAAATTCTGGTGGAGATGAAGAATACAGGCCTGTTGTAAAAACAAAAGTTAAAATTGGTAAAAAAATAATGACTATCGAAATTACGCTTACTCAAAGGTCAAGAATGAGTTATGACATGCTAATCGGAAGAACTGCTCTTAGAAAAAAATTCTTGATTGACTCAGGAAGATCATATACTACCAAGGAGAAAAAATAATGAAAATTTTAGTTTTATCTCGAAATAAGAATCTTTATTCCACGAGTAGAATAATAAGCTCAGCTGAAAAATTAGGACACGAAGTCCGAGTTGTAGATTATTTACGTTGCTATATGAATATTACTTCCAAAAAACCTACTGTAATTTTTAGAGGTGAAAAACTAGAAAAATATGATGCTGTAATCTCTCGAATTGGAGCAAGTTATACTTTCTACGGAGCTGCAGTAGTCAGACAATTTGAAATGGCTGGACTATATACAATAAACCGTTCAAAGGCCATAACACGTTCTAGAGATAAACTTCGATCCTTACAAATTTTAGCAAGAGAAGGAATTGGCCTGCCAGTTACTGGATTTGCTAACCATACTGCAGATATAGAAGGCATGATTGATACGGTTGAAGGAATTCCACTTGTTATTAAATTATTAGAAGGAACTCAAGGGAAAGGTGTTGTACTCGCTGAAACCAAAAAAGCTGCAAGTAGTGTATTGAGTGCATTTAGGCAACTAAAGGCAAATATTCTTGTTCAAGAATTCATAAAAGAAGCTGATGGAAAAGATATTCGAGCTTTGGTTATTGGAAATGAAGTTGTAGGAGCTATGGAAAGAACGGCCCCTGAAGGTGACTTTAGAGCTAACATACATTTAGGTGGAGATGGGAAAGAAGTAATCCTGTCTGATGAAGAAAAAAACATTGCAGTTAATGCTGCTAAAACATTAGGATTAAGGATAGCTGGTGTAGATTTAATAAGGTCCAAAAGAGGATTATTAGTAATTGAAGTTAATTCATCTCCAGGCCTAGAAGGAATTGAAGCAGCTACAAGAAAAGATATTGCTTCAAGAATGATAAATTATATTGATAAAAAAATCAAATAATTATTATTGAAGTGTTGAAAAACCACCTAATGGCATAGGATTTAATTCTGTTAAATCTCCTCTAAGTGAAGGACCTTCTGTAATTGTTGCAAATATCCCAATTTCCCCTTGATCATTATTTGCCAAACTAAACCAAGGCCTTCCATACTGATCAACCGCCATATCTAAGAAATCGCCTAAACCACCGCATCGTTCGTAACCACAACCCTCAGGATATGCATTACTACTATCAATGGGATCCTCTGGTTGATTAACTTGAACTGTTGTAAATAGTGGATTATCTGAAAAAGCATCGGTCAGGATAGTCATGTATCCATGCCATGTCTGATTTCCTATGTCTCCCACATAACCAAATGCCACACGGCCCTCAGAACCTGCTGTAACTACTGGAAATCCCGTACCAACAAGTCCAATAGGTGGAGCTATCATCATAGCATCACTCCATGAATTACCATCATCTCTAGAATATGAATAGTAAGGCATATTGTCTAATCCCATCCACATTGCATGAACATTATTTTCTTCATCAACAGCAACTTGGGCTTCTTCAAAATTCCATGTATCTGCAGTACCTGATTCTTCAGTAGGCAAAGGATGTTCCGTCCATGTAAATCCACCATCTGTACTTCGATAAATGGAATAACCACTACCACTACAACCCACATTTCCTCTATAGAAATTGCCATTATCGGCTCCCTCAATGTGTGCACTAAGTCCTCCACTATTACAGCCTAAAGGCGCCCCAGGAACTTCAGGTGTCCATGTTAAGCCCCCATCAAAACTTGATGAACATAATGGAGCTTCCCAATTGCCATTTACGCAAAAAACCCAAGTAGTTGGATGATTGAATGCAGGATAAGGAGATGAACCAATAGTTTGATGATCTTGAACTGAATATGAAGTTGCAAATGTTGGTGGAGACCATGAGGAACCTTCATCATCTGACCATTCGACCGTCATACCAGCTAAAGCATGCATATCAAATTTCATTATTCTATCTGTCCATTTATCAACATAGACATAAG
>CAZVIT010000099.1:0-3522 GCA_964626865.1 uncultured archaeon
AGAAGATAAACTTCGTATCGTATCAGATAAAGTTAGTTCTATCTATTTGGATGGCCTAACTATTGATTTTTCAGATGATTTAATAGAACCTGGATTCAGACTTACAAATGCAAATGCTAAAGGATCATGCGGTTGCGGTTCAAGTTTTAGCACTGGCGATGAGCCAAATGTCGAAACCAGTTTTTTGGTCTAAATATGGCAATAAGTCCAATATCTATTCTTGGTGGCGATTCAGTTTATTGTATCAATGAGGCCCAAATGCGAGATGCTAGGAGGCTTGCGGAAGAAGATCCCGAGTCCTCAAAAAAAATAAGAGATATAATTGAAAAGTTAGAATCAGATTTTTCACGCAATGAAAGAGCTGCTTTGGCATTTACTGTAATTGAAAACCTCCGTGACGATCGCGAGAAATAGAAATGGAAGAATCAATCAATGTTTTAGGTAATAAGCTTGAGCCATGTTCTACAGATCCGATGACTGGGTGGTTTCGTGATGGTTGCTGTAATACAGATAATCAGGATTTTGGTAGACATGTGGTTTGCGTGGTTATGAGCGATGTTTTCCTTGCTTTTTCAAAAGGTGCTGGAAATGACCTTAGTACACCAGGCCCCGGTTTTTTAGGTCTTAAAGAAGGAGATAGGTGGTGCCTTTGCTTATCAAGATGGGTTGAGGCTTATGATTCAAATATGGCACCAAAAGTAATTCTTGAGGCAACACATGAATCAGCCTTAGAAATGGTTGAGTTAGAAAAACTAAAGGAATTTGCTTACGAAGCAGATTAATTATTGATGTAAATCTTTGCGAGGGTCTTCATCCGTTCCCCATTTTAATACAAATTCTTTTGTTTTTTCATACATTTCTTCAAAAGAATCCCAAACATATAAAACAGGTTGATATTTTGTAACATCATAAGGCCTAGTTTCCATTTCTTCAAAATCGGGAGCAAGGTATTGGACTTTTGGATTACAAACACAAGCCTCATTGTTTCCACATCCTTTACCTCCAGTACACGCGTGTTCCATTTCCCCAAATGAGGATAATAATCCAGGACCTACAGATTTGACTTTTCCATTTTCACGACATGCTCCAAATTCAAGTACATACCAGTATACAGATCCTAAGCGAGTAATAGCAGCTTCACTCTCGGTTCTCATATCAGCTTTTCCAAATAGTACGTTCAATTCTGCCCATTCAGGTACACCTAACATGGCAGTATGTCCGACTAATTCATGGACGACATCTGGTTCTGGAGTATAGAATGGTCTAGAGGAATGTCTGATGTACTGTGTAGATAGAAAAACCTTGTTGGCTAATGCAGTATGAAAAGTCTTAGGATGCACTAATCCACCAACTGGTTCTTGCCTGAATCCAGTCATACTTTCTAATGTTTCGCTAACTTCTTGTAATTGAGGAATTCTATCACCAGGTAAACCTAATTTTCTGGCATTGTCTAGATATTGCTTACACGCGTATTTTTCATGAACTGGTGCAATTCTTTCCATAATTGCAGCCCAAACAGCATCTTCATCCTCTGAATAAGGTGCGTGTGGTATTTTCGTTGTTCTTCTCTCATCCATAGACATCTTATTCCATTCAAGAGCAATCTTTGCAATCTCATTTCTTCTTGATCTATAACCTTCGTCTTTGAATCCTGGATGATCTGGGTCTAATTCTACGAAAACGTTTCCGCCAACTATTTTTACCGCAGAATTCGCTTCATCTGTCTCTTCACTTACTCCTTCAGAGGGTCCATGCATAATACAATCACTAACACCCATTTGAAGCCTCTAATAAATGTCTTTGTTTTGGTTAGGTAAAACATACTTAGTTTGGAATTTAAAACTATTACTTATTTATATGTAATTACAATCACTAATTAATGAGTATGGAATCAGAAGATAAGGCATTAAAGCGCATAATGTTTATATCTTTTATTGGATTAATAGATGCAATATATCTTTCATACTTACATCATTTAGTTTCAGCAGGAGGTGGCTGTCCTACTCAAGATCTTCCAGGACTTGATTGTGGAGTAGTTTTAGCTAGCGATCAAGCAAAACTCATTGGTATTCCAGTTGCTTGGCTTGGTGTTATCGGGTTTTTAATGCTAATGATTCTTTCTTTGGATAGATATCTAAATATGGATTTAGAGCGTACATATTACAATAAAATTTTACTACCTATTACTGGATTTATAGGAGTTATTTTTGGGCTATATCTTACTTATGCAGAAGCATTTATTATCCATGAATGGTGTCCTTTTTGTTTGATTGCTTTCGGTTTAACATTGGCAGCAACTTTTTTCTGCATAACTGAATACGGACATGAGGTAAAGGAGTTAATCAATAAAAATGGCATCCAAGAGAAAACGTAAATTAGAAAGAAAATCTTCTAAAGAATTTCAAAATAAAATGCAAGCTAGACGCGACTCAGCTAATGATGCATTATGGACGTACGGCCTTCCATTAGCAGTGATATTAGTAGTAGGTCTGGGAATTTATTTTGCCTTTTTTTATGAAATTGGAAATAATGCAGAAAAATGGAAACTAGAAGATCCACAAACAGGAGAAATCTTTTCCTCAGATGATTATTACAATGATGGTTTGACTTTCGTGGAATTTTTTAATACAAAATGTGGTCATTGTCAAGAACAAGAGCCAATTCTAAAAGACATTTATGAAAAATATATGAATAACGAAAGCGCAGATTATGCCTCTTCATTTCATATGTTTTCAATAGGTGGATATAAATTAGGAAGCGGTCAAGATTCGGCTACGAGTATTTCTGAATTTAAAACGGACTATGGCTCACAATGGCCACATTTATATGACACATCAGGTGATTTAATGAGAGAATATGGTTTTAGTTCATACCCTTCAATGGTCTTAATTAAAAATGGAGAAATAGTATACAGCCATTCAGGTAAAATGACCGAAAGTCAATTGTCAGCACAAATTGAGAAACATCTCTAGTGTAAATTTTATATAAGTTTTAACATGAAGTGTTATTAATGAAATCAAGAGCAACAATTGTTTTTGCCCTTTCCTTCTTCCTATTTACAACAGGTTGTCTTGATGCATTAAGGAATTCTAGCGATTCAAATGAATTTTGGGGAGAAGATTGTAAAGATTTATCCGAGGAAATTTGTCCTTCAGGCAAAGCACCCGATTTTTCATTGATAGATCAAGACGGAAATCCTGTTAATTTAACATTATATGAGAATAAAATAGTAGTAGTCTCATTTTTATATACAAATTGTCCAGATATATGTCCTGCATTAACTTACCAACTGAGAAAATTATCTGAAGAACTAGAAGAGGATTATGGAGAATCGGTAGAATTCATCACAATAACTGTAGATCCGGAAAGAGATACGCCTGAAAGGTTGTCCTCTTTTGCAGTCAATAATAATGCAGATTGGAGATTTTTAACTTCAGTATCTAATGATTCATTTGGAGATATGATTTCAATTTGGGCAGATTATAGAATATATGTTGATATAGATGAAGAAGCTTGTGCAGG
>CAZVIT010000100.1:0-3510 GCA_964626865.1 uncultured archaeon
CTATAACTATTTTCTTTAGATTTGCTTATTTTTTTATTTGATATACATGCCTCAGCATTAAGTGATTTGCATTTTATTTTTAAACAATTAGAATCCATTTGCTTATCACTTATTTTCAAACGTGTTGTAACTTCATTCCATAATTCTTTTGGATAATTAGGCTTATCGCCGGTACAAACCAACCCTTTTTCCAATGAATAAATATACAATTTATATTTTTTAACATAATCTAAATGAGCAAAACGTGACCATAGTCTATGGTGGTGGTTCTGTATTCCAATTAGCTTCTCCTTAGATGCTCCGTATCCTCTCATTACATAATTTACTTCTCCATGAGGGAAACGGGCAACAGCCATAACTGGAGCTCCAGAGTCCAAAATACTCAAAGATGAAGCATATGCTTTTGCAAGAGGATCTTTAGGCTTTTTACCAAATATACTTGATATGAAAGATGGAGGATTATTATATTGTTCTTTCGCAATGAGCATTTCTTCATGAACTTTATCATATATTTTACCACCTATATCATTTTTATTTGTCTTGGGTAGAACAAGTCGTGGATTGTCTAAAATAAGTTTCATTCGTTCAAGTAATTTTTTTTGCTCAAACTTCCCTGCTGTCTTAGTTCCACGAAGTCTTGCTTTCCTTTTTTTCATTTCAAAGCCTCAACTTATTCCTTAATCTGTCAAAGAATTTTTTGCTAAATCTTATCAACGAAGCCTTGTTTTTAGATGTTTTGAATTCTATTTTATCTTCGCCTTTGATGAAAATTTCGTCTTTACCATCAATTACCATAACGGCCTCAGGATGGCCTGTGATTTTTGCCACAATATCATAATTTGCAGGTAGTATAAGAGGTCTTGAACCTAATTTATAGGGTGCCATTGGAACAATAATGTTAGATTCCATTGTAGGATAAATTATAGGAGCTCCCATAGACATTGAATAACTAGTAGAACCTGTAGGTGTCGCAATAATCACTCCATCACCTCTAAAACTATCTATTAATTTTCCATTAGTGGATATCTCAAAACCCTGGATTTTAGCAACTCTTGAGGTATGCAATACTATCTCATTTACTGCAGTTCCAACATTTAAATTATTAAGGTAAGTATCAATACGATGTAATTTTTCCTCAAAATATTTTCCTGCAACCACATTATCAATAGCTGTAAAAATATCATCAACAGGTTCAAGCTCACAGAGGAATCCGACACCACCACAATTAATACCCAATATAGGTTTGTTAATCTCAGACAATATATGTAATATTGTTCCATCCCCACCGAGTGAGATAATGACATCCCCACTTAGATTTTTAATATCAACACCTCTTAACCCTAAAAATTTAGCTGAGTTTATATCCAACTCAAAATCATCTACGAATCCAATTACCTTTTTCAATATCTCTCGGATATTTTCCTGCTTGGTATTAGCTACTATTGAAAATTTCACGAACTGTTATCGAATAGTTATTATTAAGGTAGGCTTCAATGTACATCTAATGAGATTAGGGGCACATGTGAGCGTTGCAGGAGGTTTACATAATGCCATTCCAGCAGCCTTGGAAATAGGAGCAGATACTTTCCAAATGTTCAGCAAAAATCAGAGACAATGGATTGCCAAGCCACTTACAGATGAAGAAATAAATACTTTCAAAGAACCATTATCTAAAACTGATTTAGGTCCTCTAATGATACATGATTCTTACTTAATAAACATGGGTTCACCTGATGAAACAAAAGGGAAAAGAGCGCAAAATGCATTTCTAGAAGAATATCATAGATGTGAGGATCTTGGTGTGGCTTATCTAAATTTTCACCCTGGTTCGCATACACATCCCAAAAAGATTATGAGAGATGATAAGAAAACGAGATACGATTCTCTTGAAAGAATTGCAGCACATATGAATACTACTTTAGACCAAACTAAGGGATACAAATCTAAGCTTGTAATTGAGAATGCAGCAGGTCAAGGAACAAATGTTGGCATTAAGTTCGAGGAAATAAGGCATATTATAGATAATATCGACGAGAAAAAAAGAGTAGGAGTATGCATAGACACACAACATGCATGGGCCTCTGGATATGATTGGAAGAATAATTTCGACAATATATGGGATGATTTTAGTGATATTGTCGGGATGGATTATCTTGTGGCTTTACACTTAAATGATTCAAAGACCGATTTAGGATCTAGAGTAGATAGACATGATAATATAGGAATGGGGAAGATTGGTAAAGAGGGTTTCAAAAAATTCATGCAAGAAAAAAGATTAGAACACTTAGCTGGATATTTAGAAACACCAGGGGGGCCTGAAATGTGGAAACCAGAAATTTCCGTCCTTCGGAAGTTAGCTAAAGAATGAATCCCTTTGAAGAAATAATTGGTAAGGCTGATTTTGTAACTCAAGCAGAGTTACCAAAGAAATGGAAAAAAATAGGAGATATAATTATCCTTGATTTGGCTGAGGTAGATTCTAAAAAAAAAATAAAGTAGCTGAAATTTATGCTGAAGTCTTGAATGCAAAAACCATAATTCAGAAAAAAAAAATATCTGGGGAACTTAGGAAGCCTGGAAATATTGAATTATTATATGGAAATGAAACTATTACAGAAATCTCTGAATATGGTGTGAAATACAAATTAGATTTAGCTGAAATTATGTGGTCTCCAGGAAATACAGGATGGAGATCGGCACTTTCAGGACCAGGTAAAGTATCTGAATTTTACACATTTAATAATCCAAAAGTAATTATCGATTATTTTGCAGGCATAGGTTATTTTTCAATACAGATGGCAAAAGGATACCCTAATGCAAAGGTGATTGCAATTGATAAAAATCCTACATCTATAGAATATCTTTCTCTGAATGCTAAAAACAATAATGTGATTAATATGGAAATAATTAATGACGATTGCAGAAATATAGAAATTAAAGCAGATGTTATACATCTGGGATACATCGGCAATACTATAGATTTCCTAGTTCATACTCATAACAATTTAAATAAGAATGGAACCGTAATTTTCCACGAAGCTTATAGAAATAATTGGTTAGGATTCAAAAGCAGAAGCGACTGGGGAAGTATTCCACCGAAATTCTCTAAATTAATGCGAAATATGGGATTCCTTGTTGAAAAATTTGAAAGAGTGAAATTTTATGGTCCTAGTACAAGTCATATTATTTCTATATTAAAGAAAATTTAATTTTTCTCTTTGTCAATACCTGCAAATAATTCTTCCAGAAACTTTGAAGAACTCTCCATCTTCGAAAGATCCCCATCCCAATTTTCCAAAACCTTCATATTTTCTAATTCAAAAGCTATCAATGTATCCATTATCGCGTCTTCAGCCTCTTGGTTGAGAATACCAGTGTAAACTACAGCCAATTCTGAATAAGCTCCTGAAGCAAACTTAACATGGAAATTACCGAATTGTATATCATTAAGAGAGGAACTCGTGCTCGCACTGACTGCATCTTCCATAAAATCCTTAACTGCAGTGAACA
>CAZVIT010000101.1:0-3375 GCA_964626865.1 uncultured archaeon
AAGATTTAAATATATTAGCAATTATTCCTGTTCGTGGAAAAACTCTAGAGTTTGGTGATTCTACATTGCTAGAAACAACGATAGATTCAGCAAAAAAATCTAAATATATATCTGAAATAATTGTTTCGACAGACAATAATGAGACTGCTGAAATTGCAAGGATGCAGGATGTAGATGTCCCTTTCATGAGGCCAGCTTTGCTGTCTGAAGAATTTATAGATATCTTCGAAGTTATTAAATATACACTTGAAAGAGTAGAAGAAGATTCTAAACATTTTGATTTAGTTGTGCTATTAGAAGAAGTCTATCCATTTAGAGAAGAAAATTTGATTGATAACATGATTTTGCAATTGATATATAAAGGACAAGATACAGTTATAGCAGCAATTCAAGAAAAAAGAAGTGTTTGGATTCAGCCAGATAATGAATCTGAGTTAATAAATATTGAAAAAGATATATTAATGCCAAGATCTTTAAAAAAATCTCGTGCTTTTATTGGCATGTTGGGAATTTGTTGTGTCACTCATCCAATGATGATTAGGACACAAAGTGTGTTGGACGGAAAAACTGGATTATATAAAATCACTAATGATTTTTCATCAATAACTGTTCGCAAGGATGTTGATAGTCTTAATGCTGAATCAATGCGACAATTATGGAAATCGAGCAGCAAATAACGTGATTAGGAGTAAATAGTTGAAAAAAATGGTAAATATTTCTGTTATTGGCTGTGGTCGCGTCGCACAACACTACAAGAAAATTTTTGATTCTGGGGTTGTATCTAGTTGGAAATTTGTAGGTTTTTTTGATATTGTGTCAGAACGTTCTAAAGTTTTTTCGGATCACTTTAATACAGACTCGTTTGCCTCTTTTGAAGAGATGCTAGAGGCTACAAATCCTGATTTGCTTCTAATTTTAACACCGTCTGGATTGCATTATGAACACACGAAAGTTGCATTTGAATATGGTTGTAATGTTTTGGTCGAAAAACCAATAACAATGTTGCCAAGTCAAGCAATTGAGCTAGAAAAAATTTCAAAATCAAAAAAATTGATGTATTGTGTGGCCTTTCAAAATAGATTAAACCCAGCAATTGTAGCTCTAGAAAAGGCTATTAATAATAACAGATTTGGGAAAATAATTACAGCCACTATTCGTCTTAGATGGTGTAGATATCAAGATTATTATGAAGATGACTGGCACGGGACATGGGAATATGATGGTGGAGTGATTAACCAACAAGCTATACATCATGTGGATGCTCTTAATTGGTTGTTAGGACCTGTAGATTCTCTTACTGCAACTATCACAAATCGGTTAAATAATTTAGAAGCTGAAGATACACTAGTTTCAATAATGAAATTCGAAAACGGAGCTCTAGGAACGATTGAGGCAACAACTGCTGCAAGACCAGAGGACTTTGAAGCGTCATTATCTGTGGTTGGAGAGAAAGGAATGGTTTTGGTAGGTGGTATTGCTTTAAATAAAATTCAAATCTGGGAGTTTGTAGATGCTACTAATGAAGATGTTAATATACCAAATCTATACTCTCAAGAAGTAGACACTGGTTATGGTTTAAGTCATGGACCTCTTCTGCAAAATATTATTGATTCACTTCAAAATGGCAGTATTAATGCGCCCGTATCTGCTATGGATGCGATACAAACTTCATATATGGTCCATGCTTTGTACAGAAGTGATGAGTTGCAAAGTTGGGTAAAATTAAAAGATAGACATATTTCTAAAAGACTAGGCAATAAATTAAGGAGTTAGAGTGAAAATTGAGAATAAATTTCCTGGCAAGGATGTTAGCCATGAAGACATGGAAACTAAATTTCCATTAACTGCAAAGAAAAATGAGTCTCACAAAAGTAAATTTATTGTCTCTGGTGTAGAGTTTGGCGGTGATCTTATCCCTATTTTTGCTGGTCCAAATATGGTTGAATCACAACAATTAATTGAGGATGTTGCAATAAATGTAAAAAAAATAGGCGCACATTTCCTTCGTGGCGGAGCTTTTAAGCCTTTAAGCTTTCCCTACAGGAGTGAGAAATATAATGAAACACGTGAGCAAGGGATAGAATGGTTAATAAGTGCGAAGGAAAAAGCTGGAATTCCAATAATAACTGAGGTTATGGAGGAAGGATATGTGCCATTAGTTGCAGAAGCTGCAGATATATTACAAATTGGAACTAGAAACATGCAAAACTATCCTTTACTAACGGCGTGTGCAAAGACTGGTAAGCCCATTATGTTAAAAAGAGGTTATGGTGCTTCTTTAAGGGATTGGTTAGGAGCGGCAGAATATATATTAATTGAAGGTAATGAAAAAGTATTATTGTGTGAGAGAGGTGTATCAGTGCCTCATACCCATCGACAAACTTCAAGATTTTTAATTGATTTACAGGTGATTCCTGCAGCTCAAGAATTAACCCATTTGCCAGTTGTGGTAGACCCATCTCATGCTACATTTTGGCGACCATGGGTTAAGCCCATGTCATTAGCGAGTATAGCTTCAGGTGCTGATGGAGTAATGCTCGAAGTTCATCCTGATCCACCTAATGCAGCTGTTGATCCACTACAGCCGATTGACTATAAAGAGTTTAATGAAATTATGCAAAGGATGGATATGGTTGCAAAGGCAAGTTATGACCGTCATGTATTGGGTTAATAATATAAGATGATTCAAGATTTAATTACTAATAATTTAAATCTAGATGATGGTAAGAAATTTGCAGCAATAATAGGTTTAAATCCATCTAATGGAGCTCGCTCTCCTCTTCTTTGGAATGCTGCATATTCCTATTATAATGACGATACTAGGATGCTTCCTCTTGATGTCACTACTAATAATTTAGCAAAATTACTTTATGAATTAGAGAGAAATGTTGATTTTATTGGTGGAGCTATAACTATTCCTTACAAAGAGGATGTGGTTAATTGGTTAGGAGGAAATATAACAGAAGATGCAAAAAAAATTGGCGCTGTAAATTGCCTGTTTCGTGGAAAAGATGGAAGTCTATTTGGTACTAATACTGATGGTGAGGCTTCTATTTTGTCCTATAATTCAGAATTTGGAAGTATTAAGGGAAAGCGCGTGCTAATACTTGGCACTGGAGGTGTTTCAAAGGCTGTGTCGGTATTTTTTTCTTCTGGAAAAAATTTAACTATTGTAGGTAGGCTTGGACATGGAAAAGATTTTTCCCAATCTATCCAGAGCAACTGGATAGATTGGGAAAATATAGAAAAAGTTCTAGGCAGTGTTGATATTATAGTTAATTGTACATCTCTTGGTTTTTTGGGTAGTGAGAATTTATCACCATTGACTGAAGCACAAGTAAAAAAAATGGCAAAAAATGTAAATATTTTTGATGT
>CAZVIT010000102.1:0-3144 GCA_964626865.1 uncultured archaeon
ATCCTGGATTGAGCATTGTATGAAACTTACCCAATCGTAGCGCTACACCTGATTCGTACTGCTCAACTTGAACAATAGTTGTCATTAAAACAACAACTAATACTGCTCCAAGAATTAACAGTAAGAATATGATTTCTCCTAACATTTTTTACTCCTTTTCTCCTTCAGGAACTACTGTAACAGTAATACCCTCCGCATTTGTAACCTTAACTTTAGCTCCTACGGCTATATTTTCTTCAGATGTTGCTCTAAATTCTTCCATATTAATCTTAACTTTTCCGGTTCTTTCATTTGCTACTACTTCCTTAGTAACTATACCTATCTCTCCAATTTTTGTTTCGATACTCATTTCGCTTGGAGTGTCTGGAGGTGCTAATGACTGATAAAGTCTCATAGTTCCATAAAGTGATCCTAAACCTACTGCCAAACCAATTGGCAATAGCAACATGCCATCTACTACTCCAAAGGATAATAAAATTCCTAGTACTATGAAAACAGTACCTGGTACTGCAATAAGAAATCCGGGTTGAAAAACTTCTATTACAAAAAGTAATACTCCAACTATAACGAATGCTAAACCTGCCTCAGTTCCTTCAAGAATATCGTCTGCCATATTTTCTCTAGAACATGGCCATATATAAGGAATTTTCAAAAAAAATTTGAATCATGCCTTTATATGTGAGCTTATTATAATAGAAATAATGGCAAAATTGACAGAATTAAATCAATATATGATTCGTGAAAAATTCTTGAAAATATTCGGCAATAAATTTCGCATCTTAGATGAACATGATAATCTATATGGTTTCTGTGAACAAAAACGATTTAAGATAAAAGAAGATATTAGACTTTATGATGATGAAAATAAAAATAATGAATGGTTAATTATTAAACAAAAGAATTTCGTTGATGCTTGGGGTGGATTTGATATTTTTGACCCGATAAATAATCAGCATTTGGGCACAGTAAGAAGGAAATTTTGGAAATCTATTCTCAGAACAAAATGGGAAGTTCTAGATTCAGAAGGACAAGATATTGGGATGCTGATAGAAGACAGTATGACTCAAGCGATAGCTAGACGTGTATTTTTGGGAATCTTGCCTAAAAAATATACCCTTCATACCATGGGTAACAATCAACCTATTACTATGAGACAAAAATTCAATCCAATAATTAAAAAATTGGTAGTTAATATTCCGCCTGAAAATAATTTTAATCGTAAGTTTGTAGCTGGTTTAGCGATCGTAATCGCTGCATTAGATGGGCGAAAGGCAAACTAATTTAACTAAAATATTTAATTGCTAAGCTGCGTATAATCCAAGTAACTGTGAATCCAAATGTTACAAACGCATAGTCACTATATTGATTAACTCCTACTATTGTAATTAGAGCTAAAACTAAAATTAAGATTATAGAGAATACTTGCATTTCTTTCTGCAGATCTTCTTTAGAAGTGCCTCCCTTTCCAAAGTTCCTGATACTATAACTAACTACCAACCAACTAAGTAAAAAAGAACATATGGCAATACTTATTTCTACAAAATCGGATATTCCGGCAAAAAATAACAAAATTAGAAAGACTGCTAAAGTGCCTAACGCCCACTTTTGCTCTTCTTGTTTTTCTTTCATCATTATGCTCCAAAATTATCTTCGACTGGTACTGGCCCTTCCCAATAGCTTGTAACTACATAAGTATTCGCAAGAACATCATGTAATCCTTGTTTATATTCTGTAAAACCTACCATTATTAATCCTAAACCAAGCAAGAATTGACCTCCAATTATGTAAAGAATTGTGCGGACAAATGAAGAAGTCATACTTATCTGTTGCCCATTTTTATCAATGACTTTCATTCCTAATGCATATTTGCCAAAGGTCCCTTGATATTCTGATGCTTCCATTAGTGGTTTGTAAAGTATTGTTGAAATACTGGCTAAAATAAGAACAACAAAGAACATACCAATTCCTGCGCGCTCGCCTAATGCAGTTCCAAAAATAACAAGACTTGCAGATGCTAACAAAATTATTAAAAAAATTAAAATTATACCATCAAACAATGAAGCTACTAGCCTTATCCAAAAGCCCTTGAAAGGATATGGTTGCATTGTTTCCATAACAGAAGAAGAGCTTACATGTATTTAACTATTTTTCAAAAAAGTTTTAGAGACACAGCAATAATCAACACATCTTTATTAAGTGTCAACCTACATGAATAATGGATGGTTAGCTTAGAAGAGATGCGCAAACAGTATGATATTTCTGGATTAGACAGGAAAGACTTACTGGAGTCTCCAACCGAAATGTTTCGCGAGTGGTTTGAAAAAATAGAAGAATATGATACTTTAGAACCTAATGCTATGACTTTAGCTACAGCAAGTAATTCTGGAAAGCCAACTAGTCGTGTTGTTTTGTTAAAAGAATACGATGAAAAGGGTTTTATTTTTTACACTAATTATGAAAGTATAAAAGGAATTCAAATTGAATCAAATCCATACGGATCTCTAACATTTAATTGGCATCCATTAGAAAGGCAAATTCGGATTAGAGGGAAAATCAGGAAAATTTCTCCAGATAAATCTAAAAAATATTTTGCTAGTAGACCTAGACTAAGTCAGATTTCGGTTTTAGCCTCAAATCAAAGCTCTATGATTGAAAGTCGATCTGAATTAGAAATGATTTTTCAGAAATTAGAAAAAAAATACGATGGTAAAGAAATTCCAATGCCTGATTACTGGGGAGGATACCGTCTTGAACACAAAGAAATTGAGTTCTGGCAAGGTAGAAGAGATAGAATGCATGATAGATTTGTTTATACTCGACACGGGACTACATGGCGAATTGAAAGGTTAGCTCCATAATTTTTATTTTATTAAAGTATGTTGTTTGTATTAGATATTATTGTACAAATACTTCAAAAATAGTTGTTTATCCTGCGCAGTATTATATACCCCCTTTTTCTCCCGACAAATCCTTGTAGTTGACTATTTGATAAATATTGCCAATTTCAGGGAAATTGTGCACTCGATCTTGAAGATTAAGACCGGGGAAGATGGCATAGGTCTACCTCCTAACAGTGAGGATTAACGTACCAATGATTGTCAGATCATACGCAAACCCGGACGAATGTTGAAGCCGACGGCTACA
>CAZVIT010000103.1:0-3101 GCA_964626865.1 uncultured archaeon
GAATCATCGATCTAGCATCTCCTATAGGGAAAGGACAGAGAGGTCTTATTGTGTCACCACCTAAAGCAGGAAAGACAATACTGCTGCAGAATATTGCATCATCTATTACAGCAAATTATCCAGATGCACATTTGATCGTACTTTTAATTGACGAAAGACCAGAAGAGGTTACAGATATGATCAGAACTGTAAGAGGAGAAGTTGTATCCAGCACATTTGATGAACCAGCATCTAGACATGTTCAGGTTGCAGACATGGTTTTAGAAAAAGCAAAAAGGCTTTCTGAACATAAAAAAGATGTGGTAATCCTTCTGGACTCAATTACGAGATTAGCAAGAGCGTATAATACTGTTGCCCCTGCATCTGGTAAGGTGCTTACGGGTGGTGTTGATGCGAACGCACTTCAAAAACCCAAACGATTCTTTGGTGCAGCAAGAAATATTGAAGAAGGTGGTAGTTTAACTATTATTGCTACAGCACTTGTTGATACTGGCTCTAGAATGGATGAAGTAATCTTTGAAGAATTCAAGGGTACAGGAAATATGGAAATAGCTCTTGATAGAAGGATTGCTGATAAAAGAGTTTACCCTGCTATACATATAAATAAATCTGGTACCAGAAGAGAAGAATTGCTAATGGAACCTGATGAACTTCAGAAAATGTGGGTGCTTAGAAAGGTTGTCCATGATATGGATGAGATAGCTGCTGTAGAGTTTTTGATTAATAAGATGAAGGACACAAAAACCAATAGCGAATTCTTTGAATCAATGAAAAAGTAATTATTTCATTATTCTAAAGCCAATATCTTTCCGAAAATAACATCCTTTCCAATTAATCTCAGATGTTGCTGAATATGCTATATCCCTAGATTTTTCAATATTTTCACCAAGCGCAGTAACACAAAGCACTCTTCCAGCGGAAGTTAGTATTTTATTGCTTTCTTTTATTGTTCCTGAATGAAAGACCTTTAGATTATTACAATTAAGATCCTCCAGTCCTGTAATTTCTATCCCCGTCTCATATGATTCTGGGTAGCCTTGGCTAGACATGATTACTCCTAATGCCATGTTTTCGTTCCATTCTATTGGAAACTTGTCTATTCCACCTTTGAAGCAATTATTAATCAAATCATATAAATCTGATTCTAGTCTCATCATAATTGGTTGAGTTTCAGGGTCACCAAACCTGCAATTATATTCTAGTACCTTAGGTTCTAGATTCTTATCAATCATTAAGCCCGCATAAAGAAAACCTCGGTAATGTATTCCTTCACTAGCTAGTCCTTTTACAGTTGGTCTTATTACATTTTCAAGAATTTTCTCATTTAGTTCTTCATCAACAAAAGGAACTGGAGAATAGGCGCCCATCCCACCTGTGTTAAGACCTTTGTCATCTTCTCCAATTGTTTTATGATCTTGTGATGTTGCTAGAGGCAAAATTTCTTCGCCATTAACCAAAACGATAAAGCTTACCTCTTGACCAGTTAAAAATTCTTCTATAACAATTTTTTTTCCAGCTTCACCATATTTTCTTTCCTCTATAAATTCATCTATAATTTTTGAAGCTGAATCATAATCTTCAACAATAACAACACCTTTTCCAGCAGCTAGACCATCAGCCTTTATAACCAAGGGGTATATTTTTTCTTTAGCATAATTTTTAGCTGCAACTATGTCATGAAATGTAGAGAAGCTAGCCGTTGGTATATCATATTTCTTCATAAACATTTTTGAATACCCTTTTGATCCTTCAAGTTTTGCAGCTTCTGCAGAAGGACCGAAACAATTTATGCCTTCAGCACTAAATTGATTAGTTATTCCATTAACCAAGGGATCTTCTGGCCCAACAACTACTAGGTTTATATTTTCATTTTTCGAGAATTTAATTAGTGAATCAATATCACTAGGCAATATAGCGATATTTGTCGTTTTAGGTTCACTTTCTGAGCCTGCATTTCCTGGAGCTACAAATATTTTCTCAACTTTTTCAGACTGAGATATTTTCCATGCAAGTGCATGCTCTCTTCCTCCACTTCCAACTATTAGAACTCTATTTTTTGTTTCCATTTATTTAATGTCTAAAATGCCTAATCCCAGTGAATACCATGGAAATATTTTCTTTGTTGGCTTCATCAATTACCTCTTGATCTTTTATCGAACCTCCAGGTTGAATAATGCATTCAATCTTGTTCTTAGAGGCCATCTGTATACTGTCACTGAACGGGAAGAAGCCATCAGATGCCATGACTGCACCTTTAGTTTCTAGATTGCTGGCAGCAGCCTTTAAGCTTGCAATTTTAGCCGAATTCACTCTACTCATTTGTCCAGCACCAATACCAATTGTTTGAAGGTTTCTAGCAAAAATAATTGCATTTGACTTTACGTACTTTGCTACTTTCCATGCAAAAATAAGATCTTCTAGTTGTGTTTCATTTGGTTCTTTGTTGGTAACAAAATTAAAATTATCAGTTGCAGCAATTTCATTATCATCCTCCTGGACCAGAAATCCACCGTCTATTGCTTGTATCTGGAAATCAATTTGATTCTTTTTATAATTCTCTACTGAGATTACTCTAATATTTTCTTTTTCCTTAAAGACTTCTATAGCTTCTTCATCATAAGAGGGTGCGATTAGGACTTCTAAGAACTGGTTATTTATTAAATATTTTGCAAAGTCTTTATCTAAATTTCTATTAACTGCTATTACTCCCCCAAATGCAGATTCTGGGTCAGTCTCAAATGCTTTTTTGTAGGCTTGATGTATGTTTTGAGCAAGAGCTACACCACAAGGATTTACATGTTTTACAATCACACAACAGGGCTCCTCAAATTCTTGCGAGCATCTCATAGCTGTATTTACATCTAAGAAATTATTATAAGAAAGTGCTTTACCTTGGAAAATATTTGCATTAACAAGTGATTCATTATCTGGATTGTTAAATGAATATAGCCCCGCTTTTTGATGAGGGTTTTCTCCGTATCGAAGATCATTTTTCTTGGTTAATCCGAGAAGTAATGTATCAGGTAGTGAATTATCTTTATCTATCTGAAAATAGCTTTGAATATTAGCATCATATAGAGCAGTTAAATTGAATGCTTTTA
>CAZVIT010000104.1:0-3078 GCA_964626865.1 uncultured archaeon
TATCCTGAAGAAAGTTATCCAAATTTTAGAAATTATTCTAGATATAATAAATTATCAGGATATGCACATTCAGAGGAAAAAACACATGATATATCTAGGTTAAAGAAATACTTTGGCAATGATGACCAGAAAGCAGTAATTAGTGAATCGATGGTCGTCCCTCAACTTACTAAAGAATATTTGAGTGATATGTGTTGTATTGTTGATTCTTCTATGGTTGTGATGTTTAATTTTATTTCAAAAGTTCTCACATTTGAATTCTCCGGTTTTCAGAATTATATTGCAGACTTAAAAGATGATGAGAGATTTACTAATGCACGTTTGAATTACTGCACAAAATGGTTATCTGCGTATTTGGCTACAGACTAGTTTAGTTTGTCTTCAAGCTCAATAGTTAATTGCTCTAAAAGTTCTTCTAAATTATCGCTTTTAAGAGACATGACGTTGGGCGTTAACCCCTCAACACGAGCTTCAAATTCGCCTTCGTTTCGAAGAATTTCAATGTCACAGAAGAATTCTGCCATAGTCTGCCGACTTTGGCCGATATTTAATATTTTTGCCATTTAGAATGGGCCGTTCATTTCATAACATAGTGCCAACAGTACAATATGTGAATGAAATAGATGTAGCTGCATTTTTTATTTTATTTTTAGGGATAGTTATCTTGACATATCCTCTTTTTTTATTGATTTTTCAGAAGGCTACAGAGAAGAAATCTAATGATTTATTAATTGGTGGAATTCTTTTGCTTCTGAGTATTGCATTTTTAATTGCACTATGGGCCATTTACTTTGCATCTACCTCACCACACCTTCTTTGGCCATTAGCAATATTTACACTTATTTTTAGATTTATATCGCCTTTGATTTTTGTAAGAGTTTTAAGTAAATGGCAATTGTCTGATAATGTAGTAACTAAGCCTTCAACAAAAATTTTAGTTGAAGCATTTCCAGGTTTTGCAATGGTCCTTGGAACTTTTATAATTCTTTCACCTTATTTCGATTCAAATAATTCAGAGAAGTTAGAATTATTCATAGCAACTGCATTTGCAATATTTACATTTTCACAATTTTATCTTCTGCTGTTCATAGATTATATTAGAAAGGATAGTTTGGCCTTTGCATGGGTTGCAGGTTTTTTGATTGGTGTAGGTTTGATGGTTATGGTGCCTTATTATCTCAATGGTTTCGATTCTGCATTTAGAGTTACTTCTGCAGCAGGTTGGTTTGTAGGATCATTCATTATGATGTACGGAGACAAGGATCCATATGCAGATTATTTGAAAAAATTAGGTTGGTAGATATTGACTACACATTCTAAATTGAAAATTTATGGTTCATTACTATTAGTACAAGTAATATTTGGATTTCATTATTTAACTACATCTACTATTGAAGTAAAATCAACTTCTAAAGTTAGTTAATAATTCTTCTAAGGTTTCTTTTGATGGTCTTAGCATATCTTCTGATAAATCTGAAAGGGGAGTATCTACTAGATTTTCAGTTTCATCTAATGTAGGAATTCCTTTTTCAAAATACAATAATCCTGTAACATGTTTATCTTTTACATGAGCTTTATGAATTGCTTCTAGAGCCATCATTCTACTTCCAACATCATGTTTTTCACTTATAGTTTCTAATCTTAAGTAAGAACCGTCATGTAACTTCACCTCTTTGTATTCTCCTGACGGAATTTCAACCTCTTCTATAGGGTTAAAATGAGGAATATAATCCAAATCATGAAGTTCTTCATTGTTATTTTTTACATATTGCAAAGATTTATAAGATTCTTCATTATTATTGAAGGTAACACATGGCGATATTACATCGATTATAGCCATTCCTCGGTGTGACATTCCTGCTCTAATTAATGCTGTTAATTGTTTTCTAGAACCTGAGAATGAACGCGCTACAAAGGAACATCCTAAATTTATGGCCATAGCGCAAAGATCAATTTCTTTGAGTTCATTTGGAATTCCTTTTCTCTTTTGTGATCCCTCTTCAGCAGTCGCAGAATATTGACCTTTTGTAAGGCCATAAACTCCATTATTTTCAACAATATAAAGCATGTTAAGATTTCTTCTTATTGCGTGTATAAATTGTCCAATTCCAATGCTGGCAGTATCTCCATCTCCAGATACGGCAAGAAAATTTAAATTTTTATTTGCCATATTTGCTCCAGTAGTTACAGAAGGCATTCTCCCATGAGCAGTATTGAAACCATGACTTTGCTGCAAGAAATATGCTGGAGTTTTGCTAGAACATCCTATTCCAGACATTTTTGCAATTCCTTCGGGAGGTATGGCATTCTCCCATGCAGCCTTCATTATTACACTAGATATTGCATCGTGTCCACAGCCAGGACAAAGTGTAGACTTTCCACCTTTATAATCATCCAGAGGCAAATCAATTTTGTTTACTTTTCCCATAATTAAATCTCAAATGACTCCAATGTGCCAATTATTGCTTCAGCATATTCTATAGCTTTTGGTGGCAACCCATCGCTGAATGCAACAGAATAAAGTTTTGGAACTAGTTCAGTAGCAATTTCTTTTCTTAGTATGCCATACATTTGCCCATCTCTATTAATTTCTAAAACTATAATTTTTTCATGCCTTCTTACAAATTCATCTACTTCTGGGGAGAGGGGCAATGCTCTAACTCTGCATTGTGAAACCTTCATACCAGTGGATTCAAGAATATCATCTATTTCTTGTATAGTGTTTTCCATAGAACCGTAGTAAATAATTCCAAGATCTTGTTCTTTTTCCTCTCGAAGTATTGGTTGTGGTAAATCGGTCCTAGTTCCTTCAATCTTCTTTCTTAATCGAGCCATGTTTCTTCTGTACACAGTGGCTTTTTCAGAGTAAACTCCATCTTCATCTCGACCAGTTCCTCTGGAAACAATAGGCTCTAGTCCACTACCAGGCAAAGTTCTGTAAGGTATTCCATCCCCATCAACATCTCTATATCTTCCGTAATTTCCAATTTTTTCAAGTTCTTCTTTAGTTCTAAGAACTTTTCCCCTATTCATTGGTTCATTTGGATATTCAAACCCATTTGATACCCATAAATTCAT
>CAZVIT010000105.1:0-2996 GCA_964626865.1 uncultured archaeon
GTTTGGTAACAAAGTTGAATACACCACCTTTACCTTCGGCATCTCCTGGAAACCAATTTTGTACAGTACTGTATTTGATTTCTGCATCTTCTAATGCAACTAATTCAACAACTGCAGCATGTAATTGATTTTCATCTCTTTTTGGAGCAGTACATCCTTCCAGATATGAAACATGTGATCCTTTGTCTGCTACGATCAGCGTTCGCTCAAACTGTCCTGTATTTTGTTCATTTATTCTAAAATATGTAGACAATTCCATTGGACATCTAGTATTTGGAGGAATGTAACAGAAAGATCCATCAGTAAATACGGCTGAATTAAGTGCCGCAAAGAAATTATCAGTTCTTGGGACTACGGACCCTAGGTATTTCTTAATTAATTCAGGATGCTCTTTTACAGCCTCAGAAATAGAGCAAAATATAACTCCCTTTTCAGCTAGTCTATCTTTGAATGTAGTAGCTACAGACATTGAATCAAAAACAGCATCAACAGCAACTCCTGCAAGAATTTCCTGTTCTTCGAGGGGGATTCCTAGTTTGTTGTATGTTTCAATTAGTTCAGGATCAACTTCATCTAAGCTTTTTGGAGCATCATCTAGATTTTTTGGGGCTGAGAAATAGCTGATTGACTGGTAATCAATATTTGGATATTCAATATTTGCCCAATGTGGTTCTTCCATTTTTTTCCACATTTCAAAAGCTTTGAGTCTCCAATCAGTTAGCCATTGAGGTTCTCCCTTCTTTTTAGAAATAAATTTGATAGTGTCTTCATTAAGACCAGGAGGTAATGTTTCAGATTCAATGTCACTTACAAAACCGTATTTGTATTCCTTTTCTGAAAATTCTTTTAGCATTTTGGTTTCAGAATCTTGTTTCAAAATCTCATCTCCGTTAGATTTGTTAATTTCAATAATTGTTGACTTTCATCTTTTATTCCCATTTCAGCTAAATTTATATTTCTTAAAACTCCTCTGATAGCCTTATTTATTTTTTGCCAAGGTTTTCCAACAGCACAATCAGATTCATAGGAGCAGCCGCAATCATCACTAGCGCATTCAGTCAATGAGATTGGCCCCTCCATTGCTTCAATTACTTCTGCAACAGATATGTCTTTAGCATTTTTAGTTAATGAATAACCGCCTTGTGGGCCTCTTTGTGACTCTAATAATCCTCCATTTGAGAGCATTTTAAGAATTCTGGTAACTGTAGGTAACGGAATGCTTGTAACTTCCGCAAGTTCTTTCGAGGTGTACATAGCTTTTTCATTTTTCATGACCATGTTAGTCATAATTACGATGGAGTAATCCGTTAGTTTGTTTATTCTCATGTTAGTGCGAATGACCTCAGAGAAATTGGACCAAATTAGTCCTATATAAAAGTCACCTTATTATCTACATTAGAACATTAGATTTATATTCTGATATGCAGGTTGTAAATAGATAAGAATGCTGAGTGCCCCTAAAGTTTCAGATAGCCTTACTTTAGAAGAAGTTAAATCTCAAATTTATTCACGAAATAATCCTACATTGACTCCAATTGATATCGAAATGCATGCATCTACAGTTCACAGAATATTAGAGCTAAAGAAGAAACATAATATTTTCATGCTTGGCCATAATTATATGGAACCTTTAGTTTTTGGTTTATCTACTGAGAATGAACAGGGCGATTCATTGGCTTTGAGTATGAAGGCAGTTCAGACAGATTCTAATTATATTATATTTAATGGAGTTCGATTTATGGCTGAGACAGCCAAAATCTTGAATCCAGACAAAACTATTTTGATTGCAGACAAGAATTCAGGTTGCTCATTAGCAGATAATTTTGGTGCTGAACAAGTTAGAGAACTAAAGGCTCAGAATCCTGGAGTTCCAGTGATGATTTACATCAATAGTTACGCTGAAGCGAAGGCTGAATGTGATGTTTGTTGTACTTCAGCAAATGCTGAAAAGATAGCAATGGAAATGCCAGGAGATGAGTTAATCTTTGTTCCTGATTTGTTTTTTGCACAAAATCTTGAAAATGTAATGCAAGGTAAAAAGACAATTATCTATCCAGGTAAAGACAATAATACTAAAGGAGCAATTTGTGAGGTTCATGAGAAATTCTCTTTACAAGACATTTTAGCTATGAGAGAATCTTTTGGATTGAAAAAAGATCATCCTAAAAGAATGCTTTATGTTCATTGGGAATGTAAACCAGAGGTTCTTCAGGAAGCAGATTATTATGGAAGTACAACTCAAATTAGGAACCATATTGCAGCTAGAGTAGAGGAAGGCACTCTTGAGAAGGCTTTTGTAGCTTCAGAATGTGAATTAACCTCTAATTTGATGGAAGAGTTTCCAACAGTTGAATTTGGAACAGCTTGTTCAGTAAGATGTAATCATATGGCAAAAATATCTTTAGATAAAATAAAACCAATTTTAGAAGCTATAGATGCAGGTTCAGATTTATCACAATGGGAAGTAAATTTATCTGATGAAATAATTTCTAAAGCTGCTAAGCCTATTGAAAAAATGCTTTCATTTAGTTAGTTCTGTATCTTCTAGCTACGAATGCTATTGCAGGAATAGCTATCATAAGTTCAAATCCAGGTAAACCGAACAATGCACCATCATCACCTAAAACACCTACTGATTTTTCAAATGTAACAGTTAAGAGAGGAGGTTTAGCCGCAGTACCATTTCCTGTATTATTACTTGGCATATGGTCGAATGTATTGTAATCCATCATTAATTTGATACCAGTACCAGACACGTCGGTCCATTTGATAATTAAAGAAGTTACTTCAGCACTTCCATTTGCCATTTGAATAGTATATTCATTACCTTCTTCTATACTTGCTTTGGAGTTATCAGCCATATACATGTCATCACCCATTAGCATGATATATCCACCATCAAGATTGGTTTCCCAGTTAACAGGCCAAGCTTCTGCAAACTCTACAGTTACAGTAGAACCAGACCAGGTTGGTGCAAAAAAGAAGTTGTGTTTACC
>CAZVIT010000106.1:0-2961 GCA_964626865.1 uncultured archaeon
GAGTATAATGGAACTCTTTCACTAGTAACTGTCAATAAATCTGTGTAAAACTTTTTGATAGCTTCTTCCCAACCAGCTACCTTAACTAGAAAATAGCTTCCAAGAATTACCCATATAGCACCTGAAGCAATGTCTGATGACCCTAAAAGACTGGCTAAACCCCAAGCTAAAGCTATCAACGCCATAGGAAGAATAAATTGTCTTTGAATTTTAGGATCTTCCATTTTGTGAATTATAGTATAAAGTGTATCTTCAATAGGTCTCGATTGTTGAACAACTACCATTCTTGTTGAATCAATCCTCAATCTTGAACGAATAATTGGCTCTAACTCCCTATCCTCAGCCCCATCACTAACTAGTATAGCTCGTGTAGCTCCGGTTTTTGAAATAACCTGATCTAACGTATTTGCTATCTTCATATCTGACTTAGTACCTACTCTTACATCTCCACAAATCGTAACAACTTCTACTTTTTTACCTTTTTCCAGAAGTCGATCATATGTTTTTATCGCTGCAAGCATAGTATTTGTATCACTTTCTTCAGGGTCTGCAAGTCCTAATTCTAAACTAGCTTTCACGTTGGCCTCCCGACCAACAACTGGACTCCTTATACCTGTTTTTCTACCCAAATCATTGTCTCTATCTATGGCAATAACGAGTAGACTCATGAATGTAATGTAATTACTTAGTATATTAATGTTACTTTGAGACGATTCTTTAAATATTAGCATTTATGCGCTAATCTAACTGAGGAGTTAAATGGCTGAATTCAAAACCGTTATTGCAGACCCAAAAGAAAAGAAGGCTTATCAAAAAGTTCTTGCTGAAGACAAGTCAAATGCACTTGTTGGAAAAACAATAGGTGAAGAAATTGATGGAATTTTCTTAGATTTACCAGGGTATCGTCTGAAAATTACTGGAGGATCTGATAATTCTGGCGTTCCACTTAGAGGCGATATTGATGGAAACCAAAGAAGAAAGATATTGATGACTGAATCTGTGGGATTTCATCCTGTAAGACATGGTCAAAGACGCCGAAAATTGATTAGAGGAAGAAGTTTGAATAGTGAAGTTTCACAAATTAATCTAAAGGTTATAGAATATGGGCCTAAATCCATAGAGGAGTTATTGCAGCCAGAGGAGGCTTAATTTGAGCACAGGCCCACAAGCCGAAATCAACATCGGAATGGTAGGGCATGTAGATCACGGCAAAACAACCCTAACACAAGCCTTGACCGGCAAATGGACTGACCAACATAGTGAAGAACTTAAAAGAGGAATTTCTATCAAGTTAGGCTATGCTGATGCTGAATTCTTCAAAGTAACTGATAATAAAAAAACAATATATACCTCAGAGCCGAATCTCAAAAATCACAAAAGTGCTAAAAATGAACATTTGAGAACTGTAAGTTTTGTAGACGCACCTGGACATGAAACCCTAATGGCAGTTATGTTGAGCGGAGCCGCAATAATGGATGCCGCAATATTAATTATAGCTGCAAATGAGAAATGCCCACAACCACAAACTCGAGAACATTTATCTGCCTTAGAAATAATGGGATTTGATAAATTTATAGTAGTTCAAAGTAAGATAGATATCTGCTCTAAAGAAAGAGCTCTAGAATCATATAAAGAAATAAAAGAATTCCTAAAAGGATCATTACTTGAAGATGCACCAATAGTTCCAGTCTCTGCTCATCATAATAAGAACATAGATTTACTCATAGAGATTATTGAAACCCTATTTCCTACTCCAGATAAAAATACAAACGATAATTTCGAAATGGACATTGCTCGTTCTTTTGACATCAATAAACCAGGAACAATCCCGAAAAATATAAAAGGTGGGATTCTTGGAGGAACTATTAAAAAAGGTAAAATTAAGATTGGTGACCCTATTGAAATTAAACCTGGAAGAAATACAAAAAAAGGCCTAGAATCTATCAATACTAAGGTGACCACACTACACAGTGGAACTTCTAGAAAAGAGATTAATCCTGGAGGGCTTGTAGCTATCGGAACCAGTTTAGATCCTTCAATAACTAAATCTGATTCATTATTAGGTAATGTAATTGGTAAACCTGGAACCTTACCTCCTGTCTGGGAACGTTTCAATGTTAATGCTACCTTACTCGAAAGAGTAGTTGGCACTAAGAATGTTAAGGATATGGATGAATTAAAGACGAAAGAACCTCTCATGATTACTGTTGGTACAAGAACTACTGTCGGAGTTCCAGTTACTGTAAGAGATAATATCGTTGATATGAAATTAACAATACCTGTATGTGCACCCGTTGGCCAGAGAATAGCTCTAAGCCGAAGAGTTGATGGAAAATGGCACCTTATAGGATATGGCACTATTGAAGAATGAAAATAGTATTGCCGGACACAAATATCATCCTATGGACATTTAGTGGAGGCATCGATTTTAGAGAAGCAATCACCTCTGCAGCTCCTGGCTATGAAATCATGATTCCAACATGTGTTTTGAACGAGTTAAAAAAATTAGAAACTAAACAAAGTGATGTAGCACTCGCATTCTGTGAGAAAATTAAAACTATTGATATAGGGAAAGGATATGCTGATGACTTGCTAATAAAATCGGCTAAAAAGGGTTACCTCATTGCAACTAACGACAAAGAGATATTAACTCATTTAAAGAAAGAAGGAATTAATGCACTTCGTATAAGGGAAAAAAACAAACTAATTATGACAGAGGATTAATAAATGGAAAAATTTGAATTTCCTGAGAAGCCAAAGTATAAATTCACAAATGAACAATTAGCACAAAGAACTCAAATACTGAATAAACAAATAGAACACATTAAGTATGAAGATCTAAAAGACATTGCACCATTGATAGACTCATTTAGTAAAAGTAGCTTTCAAGCTCGAAAACTCGGAGAAGGAGCTAAGCTGTATAAAAAAGAACTTGAAAAAGAAACTACAATTATTTGGTCA
>CAZVIT010000107.1:0-2957 GCA_964626865.1 uncultured archaeon
ACTATGTGGGCTTCAGGTGCCACTCCAATGTAAGGAGTACCATCTGGTGCAGTTTCACCAGCCCCCGTTCCAGCAGCAATACCCGCTACGTGAGTACCATGAGTTCCACTATCCAGCGATTCACCAGGAAGACAAGGTGAGCAAATTAGAGAGTCTTGAACAGCATCGTAATATGCAGCAACTTTCAAATCATTAGTATCTGGATTATCATCCATATCATCCAAACCAACATGAGCATTATCTACTCCAGTATCAACAACAGCAATAGAAACTCCTTCACCATAAAAACCATAATTTTCCCAAACTTGATTAACGCCCATATTAGGTATGGCTTCATGCATATCTGGAACAGCTTTTCCAATATCATCTAACATCACCACACCTTCCCAAGTAGCAACTTCAAAAATCACATCACGAGGCATAGTGGTTCCAATTAAATCAATAAACTGAGCTCTGAATGTTACTTCAATTCCGGCATTTTCTAACCTCTGAACGTCATCATCAGTTGGGTGATGGTCATATCTTACGAACACACGAGCTTCTCCAGGATTGAAGAATTGATTACCTTGGGCAAGTTTCCAAATTAATAAATCAGAAATACCATCATGATTTTTATCTCTAGAATAAACATCCCACCAATTAGTTTCATAAGTAGGAGAATTTTCTTCGGCAGATAGATTGGCAAAACTAGTACTCAGAAGTAAAAATACCACAATTCCTGAGGTTATAGCTTTGAGCTGCATATACTTACAGATAGGACTTTGATTAAAGAACTTACGATTTCACAGAATTTTCAATTCCACTTCGCACCCGCACAGCCATTCCTTGTTGACCTAATTCTATTTCTTTTGGGGCAATAATCAATTTTCCAAAGGCAATTAATTCGTCATCTGGAGTCACCACAATACACTCATCCATGCATCTTAGATTAGAATCGAGATTCTCAATAAATTTACAAAAAACACTTTTTCCTTTTCTATTAAATTCAGCAGTTTCCGAATCTACAATGACGCAGAATTGTGGAGATTTTGAAAAGCCGTGTAATAACTCGGCTCCTCTTTTTTGTAATATAAACATTCCTCTTCGGTGTGATAATGAGGCAACATGTTCACCGTTCAAAAGTAAATTTCGTAATCTTTTTGTTTTTCTACTTATTACTAATTCACTCTCTCCATTTGTAAAAATTTCTCCAATCCCTTCACCAAATTGGTAATCTAGAATAGTTTTGACACGTTCAATATCCCATTTTTGCATCTTCAAACCATCGATGTCATCTTGCAAAAGTCCAGGATGAAATGGATAGGTTTCAGATAGATGATTAGGTATTTTTCCAAAATAGGGATGCGTTATATCTCCAGTTTTGAAAGAATTTACAAGTTTAGAAAAAATAGGTCTAATATCCGATTCTTGTCCTGTTTTTATTGGAGTCTTATATCTATAAGATGGTTCAAACTTTTCAATCCAATCAATTTCTCTTTTCAAAATAGAAAACACCTTCATTAGTGCAGGAGAAGTCCTTAGTCGATTTTCAACTAATTCCCATAATAGACCATCATGAATGGCTTGTTTAACACGCCTTATTTCAGTAAAAGATACAATTAGATTATGCTTAGCTATAATTTTCTGCCGTTTCTTTTTTTCCATTTCTTTTAGTTCATTAATAGAAAGTCCAGGAGCTGCAGAGAATTCACTTGGTAATTCTTCTAACTCTTCTAAATTTCTAGTTCCCCATGTAAACATTAGACTATCTCGAGAAGCAAATTTGGCATAACTTGCACTATCAAAAACATCACATCCTAGAAATGAAGCTAAAGCGAAAAGCATAGGGTGGCCACATCCAAACAAATGTACAGGCCTAGACATGTCAAGACCTTTCTTCGCAGCAATAATAACCTCGCTTAACTTTTCAAAATTATTTTTCTCCATCAAAGGAACTACTCCTCCAATAGGAAACAACTCGGCATTAGTTTGTGAGGCCATTTCAGCAGCCTTTAATCGCAGATCTAAATGTCTTCCTCCTTGTATAGGGGCTGCAAGAAAAATAGAACCTTTATTTTTGTCAGATTCTTCAATTCTACGTTGTGTTTCTTCTAATTCACTTTTTGCATCTTCAAACCTAGTTTCAGGTTCACAAAAAACGTCTAGAACAGTACCGATATCAACTCCAATTTTCTTCTGGAAATTAAGAATTTCATCTGGTTGCATATCAATTTCACCATATACATGAGATTGGAAAGTTCCACTATCAGTCATTATTGGCCCGTTCCAATTCAATAATCCATGAACTCCCTTTTTTTCAGCAGCATTTTTCAATTCAGAATTTTTGTATATGATGTAGCTGTTTGTAATCAAGCCTTGAGCTCCGCATTCTTTCAATTCTTCCATAGAAAGAGTTAGAATTTTCGGATTAACGACAGGTAACAATGTGGGCGTATCTAGAACACCATGTTTGGTTTTAATTTTTCCAAGCCTTGCAAGCCCATCACGTTTATTGATTTCGAACAATAAATATACACAAACAAACCTTTATTTCAATCCATGTTCGCTATTCTACAATGGCAGAGGCGTCTTCTAAGGAATATATTTTAGGAGTTGGTGGCATGACCTGCAATAATTGCGTTAATCATGTTGAAACCGCCTTAAACAATATCGACGGAGTATTGAAAGTTGAAGTAAATTTGGCAGAAGCTAAAGCCACAGTCAATGCAGACTCAAATATTGATAAGAAAATATTAGAAGATGCAGTTAAGGCAACTGGATATTCTATACATGAACCAGGTACTAACTTGGACCTCCTTCAAAATTTTTCGTCACCAAAGGAAATGGAGTTTAATTGGAGCGATAGTTCTGTTTGGAAGCAGTCTGCACACAACACGAAGTGGTGTTTGATAGGCTGTTCAATCGGTGATTTTGGGACTATTTTTTTCTTTCAATATACAGGGAACCCATGGGCGTGG
>CAZVIT010000108.1:0-2932 GCA_964626865.1 uncultured archaeon
TCCTAAATGTTACATGCATATGCAATGTATGCTAAACGAAGAAAGAATGAATCCTGAAGAAGGGCATCATCACGACTATGAAATGATGGATTTAATGCAATTTTTGGTAGCCTGTTTGGAGGGCAAAGAGTAGTGTCTAATACAGACATTACTAAATTTGCAACTGAAGGAAATAGAGAAATCCATATTCTTTTTGGATCTCAGAGTGGAAACTCTGAGGGACTTGCTGAAAAATGGCAGAAAGAAGCTCCTAGGTACGGTTTGAATCCAACAGTCCATGATATGGATGGGTTTGACATTAAATCAATGACAGGAATGTCAAGAGTTATGATTGTATGTTCAACTTGGGGAGAAGGTGAAATGCCAGATAATGCAGAAGAATTATATGAAATTGCAGTAGAGGCAGGTAAAATACTAACTAACACTAATTTTTCAGTATGTGCTCTTGGAGATACTGATTATGACCTATTCTGTCAATCTGGAAAAGATTGGGACAAAACATTGGAAGACATGGGTGGCTCTAGAATCCATGATAGAGTAGATTGTGACGTAGATTTTGAAGATCCTGCAGAACAATGGATGAATGGTGCAATGTCTAAACTTGCATGTGTTGATAATGAAGGTAAATTCCAAGCAGATTTAGTGGATGATATGATTGCTTATGCTTCTGGAGCTGAAATAGAAACTGAAGCTGAAGAATTGCCTCAAGAAAATGCTGGAACTACTGCATATCAAGCAATGGAGACAGCTTCTCTATTCTTTCATAAACCAAACAAATGGCTAAAAAGAGTTAAGGAAACTCTTGATGATGATGATTTACCAACTACTGGAATAGAAAAAGCAAAAGATATGTTTAAAGAATTGAGGAAAATTACTCTGAAAGCATTGCCTCAAGGAAAAGATTACATTGCTTTAGTGGATAATGAGAAATGTATTGGCTGTACTCAATGTGTCTATTACTGTAATTTCGCATCAATAGATATGATTTCTTGGGATTTGAATGCAAGAACATCTCAATTCGAATCTAAGAAAGCATTAATTTTAGATGATACGTGTGTAGGTTGTACTCTATGTGCATTTGCTTGCCCTGTAGAGGCAATAACTATGGAAAGTAAAGTTTAGACTTGGATTTATACAATACAATTATTGCAACCATATGGCTAACTATTCTTTATGCAATATGGGCTGCCACTGAAGCTGGAGACCCTGGTTATGGACAAGCTGCATTTCTTGTCGCCGGTATTGCAGGTCATTTATATTTGCGGAAAATTAAATCTGAAAGACCTGTAAAAGAAATTGAAGAAATTAAAATACCTGAAGCTGAGTTTCATGTAGATATCTTAGAAGAAGTTGATAAATACGTTTTAAGTGAAAAAAGTTATAGAAAAATTATCTGGGTAAGTACAATATTATCTATATTAGCTATTAGCTTATTTTTAGAAGCTATAACTACTGGTCAATACCTACTTTGGGGAATTATATCTTTAATTTTTGGACTTATTATATTCATTATCCCAATATTTCTTCCAGTCAAAGACGATATTGAAACATTAAAGAAAAGAGCTGAAAAAGAAAGAACAAAAGCATGGCGTAAAGGTAAAGTTAGCCATGCGGATGAAGAATAGTGAAGGAAATAATTAAGGAAGCCTTAAAACAAGTTGAACCGAAACTTGAAGAAAGAAAAAAATTACTAAATTTAAAAGATAAAATTATAAATGAAATAAAAGACCTAGAAATATCAAACATTGAGCCTAAGGTTGTAGGATCTATTGCAAAAGGAACTTTTCTTGAAGGAACTGATCTTGATATCTTTTTAGTTTTTCAAAAAGGAACTGATTTGAAAAAAGAGGGACTAAGTATAGCAAGAAAAATACTACCTGATGGTAAAGAATTATACGCCCAGCACCCATATTTAAGAGGTGAAATAGAAGGTGTTGGAATTGATTTAGTACCTTGTTTTGCCATTGACAATTCTACTAAATCAATATCTGCTGTAGACAGAACTCCATTCCATACTGATTGGGTAATATCTAATATTTCTGGATTAGAAAATGAAGTTAGATTAACAAAACAATTTCTGAAAGCAATTGGAGCATATGGAGCAAATTCTGCAATTGGTGGATTCTCAGGTTATCTTGTTGAAATACTTTGTATAAAATATGGAGGTTTTCTAAATCTAATAAAAGAAATTTCCAAATGGAAGCCGCCTGTAATTCTCAACAAAATGGAAGAAGCTCCGGATTCTTCAATAATGATATGTGATCCTGTAGATGACAAAAGAAATGTAGCTGCAGGTGTCACTTTGAAAGGGTTAGGAACTGCTATTTTAGCATCTAAATCTTTTATTGATAAACCCTCTATGAATTTCTTTTTTCCTGAATATAAAGAAAGAGAATATCAAGGACATCTTACAAGTGTTATTCTGACTCTTCCTGAAGGAAATGAGGAAACTGTAATGCCTTGGTTACAAAAACAAGGTAGGAAAATTTATAGAGCCATTAGTGATTTTGAACCGATTGCATGGAATGCAAACATGGGAGATCAAGGCTACATTGTTATTGAGACTGGAATTAGAGAATTACCTGAAATAGTTTCTCATAAAGGTCCAGCACCATGGGAAGATGGAGCCATTGAATTTCTAAAAAAATATCCAAACGCAACACTGAATAATGAAAGGTTAGAAATTGGTAAGAAACCAAAGAAAAGAACTATTGATGAAGTTGTAAAGACACTATTGCCTGAAGCTAAAATATTAGAAGGATTGTATCAAGGTGCAAAACCAATTCAACGTGTGCCTTGGCTAGATTAAAAAATATACAAAAATTCAGTAAGTGAGGGCAAAAGCCCCCGAATTACCTGCGAGTGAAACAAGTTTCACCCTACTTTTGGTGACTAAGTCTATGATTGTAGACTTACATCGTAACCGATTACG
>CAZVIT010000109.1:0-2931 GCA_964626865.1 uncultured archaeon
CCTTTTATCAACAGGTTTTAGCCCGTTGAAGGATTACATACATGGCGCCAATCTATTATAAAGGTTGGCATTCCATTTTTTCAAATTGAAAAATAATAAGCTATTTTAAGGGCAAAACTCTATTCAATTTATGCTTATCGGTGTTTTGGCTCTTCAAGGTGCGGTATCTGAACATTGTAGAGCACTAAATTCATTAAATATTAATAATAAAGAAATAAGAACCTTAGATGAAATAAAAGAAGTTAATGGATTAATAATGCCTGGTGGAGAATCTACAACGCTTCGTAAATTGCTCGTAAATGCAAATCTATGGGAATTTATTATGAATTGTGATATTCCTATAATGGGAACTTGCGCAGGCGCCATATTACTAGGAAAAAGTAATGATAAAACATTTGAAAAGATGGATTTTACTATTGATAGAAATTATTATGGAAGACAAATTAATTCTTTTGAAGACGATTTAGAAATTGATAATCAAAAAAAATTTAGAGGAGTTTTCATTAGGGCTCCAGCTATAACTGATATTGGCCAAGCCAAACCAATTGCGTTTTGTAAAGGTGAAATTGTAGGATGCACCGATCGAAAAAATATGGCATTAACATTCCATCCTGAATTAACCGGAAATAATTATTTTCATGAATTATGGTTAAAGGAGATTTCATGAAAGATCCAAAAGGTAGAAAAGTTATTGGGTTTGAAAAACATGTATTTGTTTGTGAAAACATAAGAAGTGATGAACATCCAAGACAATGTTGTTCTAAAAATACAAAATATGATATAAAATTATTATTCAAAAAAGAATTAGAAAAAGAAAACAATATTAATATAAGAATAAATTCTTCTGGATGTTTAGATTTTTGTGAACAAGGACCTACTGTAGTAGTTTATCCTGAAAGTGTTTGGTATTCCATCAAGAATCCTAAAAAAGATGTACCTGAGATTGTAAAAGAACATTTGATTAATGGAAGAATTGTCAAAAGGTGCCTTATCAAAATATAATGGTGCGGGGGGAGGGATTCGAACCCACGTACCACTAAGGATCGGATTTTGAGCCCGACGCAATTGGCCAGACTATGCGACCCCCGCACTTATTTTCCACCAAGATAGCTCTATTTTAGAATTAGGTATTTAGAGAAAAAAACTGTAAAAATATCTTACTAGATTATTTGAATCTTTCTTGGGATTGCCATACTGCCCCTACTAAATGGCGGATTAATCTTGCTGCTAGTGCAGAAGTATTTCCATTATCATGAGGTGGACAAACTTCCACGCAATCAAAACCTACTATTCTATCGGAAAAGAAATTAATAGTTTGTATTATTTCATAGGGAGTCATACCTAATGGCTCAGGAGTGCCTACTCCCGGTGCAAAGGCAGGATCAATAGCATCCATATCTAAACTTAGATAAATTGGACCTTCTAAATCTTCAATTACATCTGATAAATATTCTCTTAATTCAGTCCAACCTGACTCTAAGAAATTTAATCCAACCGACCTTGCTTCTGAAATTTCAGACTGAGAAACCGAACGTATTCCCACCGGACGAACTTTATCAACGCCTACTATTTCACTTACTCTTCTTGTGACGGTTGCATGAGAAAGAGGGTTATTCTCATATTCTTTTCTAAAATCCAAATGAGCATCTAAGATTACAACTGATAAAGTAGGATATTTCTCATGTAGTGCTTTAACTGCAGGAGGCGTTAATGAATGCTCACCACCTAAACCTATTGGAAATTTATTTTCATTAACTATTTTAGAAACTAAATCTTCAACTGCCGTTTCATTCTTTTCTTGATTTGTGGTTACATCTATGTTTCCCCAATCATTCATAGAAACATCAGTTATATCGACACCTAATTCTAACAAATATGTTTCAAAATTATAACTATGTTTACGAATTTCATCTGGTGCTAAAGAGGTGCCTTTTCTGAAGCATGTTGTACCGTCATAAGGATAACCATAGTAAACAAACTTTGAATCTTTGAATGAGGATTCTGCATCTGCAAAGAATTCTGTCACGTTAGTCTGTTACCAGAACTCTGCCCATGGCAGATAGGTAAACTATTTCATTTCCAGATTCCATATTCCCATGGAATTTATCGGGAATGTCTGCCAATGGTACATTAAATGTATTATAATCTTCTAAATCCATCATCTGAATTTCAGAACCTAAATTAGCCAAAATCTGAGCTTTGCGGCGGTCTACTTGAGGTACATGAACCTTATGTTTCACAGGATGAACTAATGATCTTTTTTGACCGTCAAAAAGGCCAATAGCGACCATGCGAGCTTTAGCTTCCCCGTGTTTTCCTGGCTTAGATGTTACATATTCAACCAATTTGCATGGTTCATCATCTATCACGATGTATCTGCCAACTTTCAAAGTCCTTATTTCTTGTATTGATGTTTGACTCATTTGTTCACCATTCTAAATCGCGCCACATGTCATCCGAGAGATACCCATAAAGAGTATTGCGTCCGGAAATATTGCGCCTTAAACGGTTGAAAATATCTATAGATACTTCTAAAGCTTGGTCGTTTTTATCTTCGTGTAAAGCTTCCAATCTTTGAATTAATTGCTCTATACTTATCATGGACTTATGTCCTCATTAAACCTGCTGTAGATAATTCTTCTTTAATATTTCGAACAGCATCTTTAATGTTGTTGACTTCTCTAGCTCCAACACATACCATCTTTCCGCTACCAAACAATAAAAGAACAACTTTTGGATCATCCATACGATAAACTAATCCCGGGAAAGCCTCAGGTTCATATTCTACATTCTCAAAACCTAAGGACATTGCAATCTGAATCAAATTAAGTGTTGATTCTAGATTAGTTGTTGCTACTATATTTTGTATAACAATGTCTGGTTCATCCTTAACAGGCATATCCAAAACTCTTAGTTCATCTACAACCTTAT
>CAZVIT010000110.1:0-2881 GCA_964626865.1 uncultured archaeon
GAAACAGCTCTAGCCTCAAAAAATGATATTATGGCTGTTGTAGATTATCTAAATAACAATTATGAATAAAGAGAAAAAACGTAAAAGTTTGGAATACTTGCTTGAAGCTGCAAGTGAAATCTTTGGAGAAAAAAAGCTACTTGAAATGTTAGTCGAACAAGGAGCACCAAAAAATAAAAATCTTAAAGAAATTGTTAGCGATGAAAAATTAAGATTCTTACACTTGACTATGGCGCTAAAGAATTCAAATATCTTTCTAAATCACTTAGAAACTAGACTTAAGGAAATGAGTGCTATTGCTAAAATAATAAAAGTTGGAAATCCTAAATTGATTGATAAATGGTTGAGCGATGATTGTAAACCATGTTTGGTTGAACATGTTGTTGAAGGATATGATGAAATCTACCATATATTAATTGAATTAGATGATAGATTATTGTGGCATGGTTGGCCTTTAATTGGAAAACTTCATGACCCTATAGAATAAAGAGAAAGAGAATTTATACCTATTTCGTTAGAGCTCTGAATAAGAATGAGCGAGATGCACGTTTATCGTTTCGGTCCAGGCATGACCGATGGAAAAGCTGACATGAAGAATTTACTAGGTGGAAAAGGAGCTAATTTAGCTGAAATGGCTCTTTTAGAAATACCTGTACCTCCAGGCTGTACAATCACTACAGAAGTATGTACTTTCTTTAATGAAAATAACCAAAGCTACCCAAAAGAACTGGATAGGCAATTGAAAAATGCATTGAAGGATATTGAAGATAGAGTAGGGGCTGTTTTTGGCGATTCCAATAATCCATTATTGCTCTCTGTGCGTTCTGGGGCAAGAGCTTCTATGCCTGGTATGATGGAAACTGTGCTCAATGTAGGATTAAATGATCATACTAGAGAGGGGCTCATAACTCAAAGTGAGGACCCAAGATTTGTTTATGATGCTCAGAGAAGATTAATTCAAATGTATTCTGATGTTGTGATGGAAAAAGCATCTGGAATAGAACCTGAAGAAGGGATGGGAATCCGTAATCAATTAGAGCATGAATTAGAAAGAATGAAGAAGAAAGAAGGTGTAACTGAAGACACGGACTTATCTGCAACAAATTTGAAGGATTTGGTGGAAATTTACAAAGGAAGAGTTTTAGAAGTGCTCAAAAAACCATTCCCTGAAGATCCATGGGAACAACTATGGGGCGCTATATCTGCTGTTTTCCATTCATGGGATGGGAAAAGGGCAAAAGCATATCGTAAAATAGAAAATATTCCTGAAGAATGGGGAACTGCTGTAAATGTCCAAGCAATGGTTTATGGAAATCTTGGAGAAGATAGTGCAACCGGTGTTGCCTTCACTAGAAATCCTGCAACCGGTGAAAATAATTTCTATGGTGAATGGTTACCAAAAGCACAAGGTGAAGATGTTGTTGCTGGAATTAGAACACCTAATCCATTAAACGAGGTTTGCAGAACAGAACATAGTGGCGATTTAGCAAGTTTGGAGCAATCTGTACCGCATTTGTACAAAGAATTAGACACAATAAGATTGAATCTTGAGGATCACTACAGTGATATGATGGATATTGAATTTACTATTCAATCTGGAAAACTCTGGATGCTGCAATGCAGAATAGGAAAGCGTAATGGTCCTGCTGCTATTCGCATGGCTTCTGAAATGGTAAAAGAAAAACGAATAGACGGAAATACTGCCATTAGCAGAGTAACGCCATCACAATTAGATGAATTGCTTCATCCTATTGTAGATCCTGATGTAGAGAAATCTACTACGCTTCTAGCCAAAGGTTTACCGGCAGGTCCAGGTGGTGCAACTGGAAAAGCTGTTTTCACTGCACAAGATGCTGTCGATTGGGCTTCTAAAGGGGAGAAAGTAGTACTAGTTAGAGAGGAAACTAACCCTGAAGATGTTGAAGGAATGAGAGCGTCTGTGGCAATTTTAACTTCTCGTGGAGGAATGACTTCACATGCAGCTTTAGTCGCAAGAGGATGGGGGATGTGTTGTGTAGTAGGTGCTGGAGAAATGAAAGTAGATTCAATCAAAAAAGAATTTACTGTTGGAAATGTAACTGTAAATGAAGGTGATGAAATTACACTTAACGGAACTGCTGGTAAAGTTTACAAAGGTGAATTACCATTAATTGAAACGGATATTACTAGCGATTATTTGACACATTTCCTAGGGCTTTGTGATAAAGTTAGGAGATTAAAAGTTAGAACTAATGCGGAAACTCCATCTGACGCAAAAAGAGCTCTAGGTTTTGGGGCCGAAGGAATTGGACTTTTCAGAATAGAACACATGTTCTATGGTGAAGGCTCGGAAGAACCTCTTTTCCATCTCCAAGAAATGATAATGGCAAATAGTCGAGAAGAAAGAAAAACTGCTTTAGATTCATTATTCCCTTTCATGAAGAATGATATTAAAGAAACATTGAGGGCAATGGAGGGATTACCTGTAACGATTAGATTAATGGACCCTCCATTACATGAATTTATTCCACATGATGTTAAAAGGCAAAAGAAACTTGCCAGTACTTTAGGAATTAACGCTGAAGAGTTAGAAAGAAGATCTGATGCTCTTAAGGAGTCAAATCCAATGATGGGGCACAGAGGTGTGAGATTAGGAATAACACATCCTGAGATTACAGAAATGCAAGCTAGAGCTATCTTAGAAGCTGCGGCTGAACTTTCTAATGAAAATGTAAAAACTTTCCCTGAAATAATGATTCCTCTAACTGGAATGGAAACTGAATATAATCATCAAGAAAAAATTGTACGAGAAGTAGCTGGAAATATAGATGGTTTAGACAATTATATGGTTGGAACAATGATGGAAATCCCAAGAGCAAGTTTTGTTGCTGATAGAATTGCT
>CAZVIT010000111.1:0-2867 GCA_964626865.1 uncultured archaeon
AAGTTGTATATTCCTTACAACCCCATTTTAAAGTAGATTCAAAATAAGGTGATTTCCTAACTCGCGTCCCAAAACCTAAATGTGGTTTGGGAGGATTGTTTGTTGGCTTGGCCATATTGACTCCTTAAAAATAAAGAAAACATATGATCATTTTTTTTTGATCTGTCTAGATTATAATTATTCTTAAATAATTTTTTTTAGGATAAATTATTCTAGGTTAGCTCTTTAATTTAGCATTACCAGGATCATAGGCCATTTGATCCAATACTTTGGCTTTCCTCATACTTCCTTGGATTTGAATTTCAAATTCTTTTACATCTATTACTGAGGAATTTATATAAGCAAAGGCAAGGCTCTTTTTTACTCTAAAACCGTATCCTCCCGATGTTACAACTCCCACGATTTTATTATCAAAATATACTGGCTCATTACCTAATGGATCAGCATCTTCAGTGTCCACTTCTAAATAAACAATCTTAATTTCTATACCATTAGAAATCTTTTCTTTTAAAGCTTCTGATCCTATAAATTGATCTTTTTTATCCAAATTATAAAATCTATTCATGCCTGCCTCTATTAAAGAAATCTCTCCTGTAAGTTCACTACCCCAGCCTTTGTAAGCTTTCTCAAGTCTTAATGAATTAACTGCATAGGTACCAAAATTAGAAATGTTATATTTTTTTCCTACATTCATTAATTTCTCATATAGTTGTTTCATATCATTAAAATTATGATGAAGCTCCCATCCCAGCTCACCTACATAATTAATTCTTAAAGCTTTAACTGGTATATTATCAACATTTATTTCTTTACCTATTAGCCAGGGGAAGCTTGTATTACTAAGATCTTCATTAGTTAATTCTGATAATACTTCCCGAGATTTTGGTCCTACTAAAACAAGTACTCCATAAACATTAGTTATATTTTTTATATTAACATTTTCTTTTTCTAGTTTGTGTTGTTTAAACCAATCTAAATCACGCAATTCAGATGCAGTGGAAGATAAAACATAAAAATTATTATTTGAAAAACGTGTTATAGTTAATTCACTTTGAATTCTTGCTTTCTCATTTAGTAAATGAGTTAAAATAATTCCACCTTCATTTTTAGGAATCCGATTTGCACATAGTCGATCTAAAAATACTTCGCTATGATTTCCTGAAATTTCAAATTTAGCAAATGTGCTTAAGTCTAAAAGACCAACATTATTTTGTACATTTTCACATTCTTTTCTTACATAATCAAAAGAATTATTTCTTCTATAGCTATACTTTTCTTTTTCACCATTAGAAGAAAACCACTTTGGTTTCTCCCAACCATAATTATCAATAAATTGTCCCCCTTGTTCATGCAATTTATCATAAATTTGATTAGTTTTAATTTTTCTTGCTACATTAATTTCCTCTCCAGGGTATGGAGTTGCATATTGACGTGAATATTCATCAACTGATCTTTTCAATGCATAGTCTTTATCTGCCCAGCCGAGAAAACGTCGGCAATCAAACTCTAACATGTTGATATCTGCATCTCCATGAACCATCCATTGCGCCATATACTTTCCCGCACCGCCTCCTTGAGCTATTCCAAAGCTCGTACCACAAAACATCCAAAAATTTTTCAAACCCGGAGCAGGGCCAGCAAGAAAATTACCATCAGGAACATGAGTAATTGGTCCACAAATTGTTTTTTTAATACCAAGTTCTTCGAATAAAGGTATTCTACTCATACCCTTCACTAAATTATCTTCTATCCTATCTAATTCTGGATCTAATAGTTCCATATCAAAACGCCAATCCATTCCTTCAAGAGCCCAAGCTTTTGAATTTTTTTCATAAACTCCAACAATTAATCCATTTGCTTCTTGTCTTAAGTAACAATTTGAATAAGGATCTCGAACTACGGGCAGTTCAGTATCTTGTTTCTCTATTTCTGGATGGTTTTCAGTTACCAAATAATGATGAATCATATTAACACTAGGAATATTAGATAAACCAACCATAGCTCCTACTTCGATCCCAAAAGAACCAGCAGCATTCACAACATGTTCGCTAATAATTTTTCCTTTTTCAGTGTTTAATTCCCATTCACCACTAGATAATTGTTTAATTTCTACAACACGATTGTGTCTATATATCTCTGCCCCTGCTTTTCTTGCACCTAAGGCCATTGCATTTGTTGTGCTAGTTGGATCTGTATATCCATCTTCTGGCGTATGAAGGGCACATAATACATCATCAGTTTTTAAGAAAGGATGAATTGATGATATTTTCTCTTTTGAAACAAATTCAGCTGGACTACCAACATTATCCATTATCCCTTTTACATAATGAAACCAATTAACATCTTCTTCCTTTAAAGCTAGGCGTAAGCTTCCACATCCGTGCCAGCCAGTAGGTTGGCCCGTTTCTTTTTCTAGTTCTTGATATAATTTATTTGAATAATTATGAATTTTTGCGGCATTATAACTTCCAACAAAATGGGGACATTGACCTGCTGCATGCCAAGTTGAACCAGACGTTAACTCACCTTTTTCAACTAAAACACTATCAGTCCAACCTTCTTTTGTGAGATGATAAAGGAGACTAACTCCCATTATACCACCGCCAACTATTGCTACTCTCGTATGATTTTTCATTTTTTCTTATTTTTTATTATGAAGTATCCTACCTATAGTATTCATTAATAGCTGAGCTGCAAGAGTAGCAGTTGAATTAGTTAAATCATAGTCTGGTGCCACTTCTACTAAATCCAAACCTACCACCTTTCCTTGTTTAATAATTCCATCTAAAAGTTCTAGTATTTCATAATAATAAAATCCTCCATGACTTGGAGTGCCTGTACCTGATGCAATAGAAGGATCAAATGCA
>CAZVIT010000112.1:0-2851 GCA_964626865.1 uncultured archaeon
CAGTTTGAAAGATTAGGGATAGTTGATGGCAAAAGAAGAATATGAAACTCCGCTTATTGATGTTTATAATCGAACTCACATGGATGCGCTCCACGAGGACGGTAGCTGGTATCACAGATATTTACCAGAAGGTGTTTTCCTAGAAGATTTAGGGCAAATTATAGAAGAAGAATTAATCAAAGCCTACAATGAAGTAGAAAGAGAAGCTGATGATTTCTTTGAAAAACGTGTAAGAGAACGTTTTGAAAAAATATTTGCACAAGCAAATCCAAAGGATCTTCGAGGATTATTACCAAAGAAACCTCCTGTTGCATGGGCGGAATTACCTGTAGAAATTCAACGTGAAATTCAAATTATGTATGATAATGCTGATGGAGAAGGCATTACAGAGAGAACATTGAAAAAGAGGGTCCGACAATACCTTGTTGACCAATTTATCATAGACGAGTGATTTAGATGGCAAAAAAAGACGTAACGAAACCAATCAGCTTAGACCCCCGCGGAGGTCGTCCAAGAGAAAAATGTGTAACTTATATTGACGGAATTGACCGCATTTTAAATGGCGGATTTCCAATAGGAAATATCGTACTTCTAGCTGGAACTGTTGGTTCTGGAAAAACTACTTTAGCTATGGAATATTTGATTAATGGGGCTAAAAACGGTGAAACCTGTTGTTATATCTCTGTTACCGAACCTTCATCTAAAATGCTATCTAATTTGCAAACATATGGCTTTTTTGATGATGCTTTAGTTAAAGATGGTCGATTAAATATATTTGATTTAACCGTTATCAACGACAGATTGGGTGTTGAGAGATTAGATGGAACTTACTCTTCAAAGGATATGGAAGCGTTATTAGGTGCTTTTGAGGATATTGTAGATGAATTGGGAGTTACAAGGTTAGTTGTTGATTCTATTACTGCAATTTGTTATCAATTACCTGATAAAGGAAGTATTCGTAATTTCATATTCAGATTAAGTCAATTCTTGAGTACCTTTGGATGCACTACTATGTTGATTTCTGAGACTGTTGTTGATTCCACTACACAAACATATTCTATTTTTGGAGTAGAAGAAGCTGTTGCAGATGGGGTAATTCTTATGGGTAACATTGTAAGACAAGGTGATTTATTAAGAAGTTTACAAGTTGTCAAAATGCGTGGAACAAAACATTCTCGTGCAAGACATCTTATTGAGTTGACGCCCGTTGGGTTGGCTGTTGTTCCTCTTCTCAAATGGGGACAAGATGGAGGACAGGCGTTTACATGAGCATCAAGGATACTGCTCAATCTGTTATCAAAAGTATCAATAATGGAGACACCTTAACCACAATTAGTTTAGGGGCTGATGAATTTCACGCAGATACTGTAAAACTTGTTTCTGTTTTGGTTGGTAAAAAATTAGGTGGAATTTATGTTACTACATCTAGACCTTCATCCCATATTAGGGCTGAATTAGAAGAAGCTAAAGCTGATTTATCTGATTTATATTTTGTAGATTTAGTTTCAATGACTGTCGGGGGAAATACTTCTGATGCTAGAACTTTATTTATTGAATCTCCAACTATGTTAGAATCTATTCTTTTGAACATTACTCTGTTAGAAAGGCGTCTAAAATCTAAAAGAAGATTTGTAGTTTTTGATTCGGTAAATGGACTTAGCATTTATTCTGAACCTAAAGTATTAAGAGAATTTATTAACGTTCTTGGAAATTCCATGAGAATTAAAGAAATTTACAGCATGCTTATGACTGTAAAAGAGCAGACTGATGAGGAACTAGAGTCAGCGTTAAAGTTATTATCTGATAGGATGATAGGTGACGAATAATGGCTGAAAAGATAGTTTCAACGGGAATTGAGCGTTTAGATGAAGCACTAATTAATGGTGAAGGTGTTGTTTTGGGAAGTTCTATCTTAATTGAAGGTACTTCTGGTTCTGGAAAAGAATTATTATCAAAGCAATTTGCTTCAGCAGGTGTTGGATCTGAGACAGTTGTATATTTTTCAACTGATGAGACTTCAGATGAACTTATTGATGTTTTCGAACAATACAGATGGGCTACTGACCTGCGTATTGTTAATGTAGGAACTCAATATTTTGAAAAAGTTCTATCGCGTGAATTGCAAGCTTCTCGTTTTAAACAAGAGGGGCTTTCTGTATCTGAATTGAGGAATTTAGGATCTTATGGTTCAACCTCCGATCAAATTAATTTTGTAGCTGATATGACTTATGAAATTTCAAAACTAAAATCTCCTTTTAGAGTTGTTATCGATTCTTTAGACTTCTTTTTACAATATTACAATCCTTTAGAAGTGTTGTCTGCTGTAAGAACAATTAAAGAATATGCACAGGCAAATGGTGGTACTGTAATGTATACTATCTCTGAAGGATCGCACGAAAAAAGAATTCACAGCCAACTCGAAGCTATTTGTGACTTAGTCATTCAACTTGAAGTTGGAAGAATGGCTGCTGAGTTTGAAAACCGATTAATTATCAAAAAGATTCGAAACCATCCTGAAAAATCTGCTGTTATGATCTATGCTGTAACAGACAATGGATTAACTCCAGAGATGATTACTCGTGTCGCTTGATGATAATCTTATCTATACGTAGTACTTCTAACGCTGGTTGATATGAGAAAAATTGTTCCAATAGGGCTGGTGTTTTTCATAATAACTACTGGTTGTACTGGGCCTGGAGGGTTTTTTGGTGATGATGAGCCTAAAGCAACTCCGTTTGAATTTGATTTAACTCTTGATGATTTATGGAATGATATTCCTCTAAACCAAACTTCGGCTTCTGATATTATCAATATGACTTATGAATTTGATAAAAGTCCTAGAGTTACAAAT
>CAZVIT010000113.1:0-2813 GCA_964626865.1 uncultured archaeon
CAATTGTAATTATAACTAAAATCAGATGCAGGATCATTAGATTCAAGTGATATTTCCCAATTGCCCACCATTTCACCTTCATTTGTTTTGACTTCAATGTATTGTTGTTGATTATTATTTAGTAGATAATCTTCTTCAAATATAATACCAGATGGCGAAGTAATTGTAACAGTAATATCAGATTGGACAAGAGGTAATCCGCTTTGCCCTGTTAAATTAATGTAGATATTCACATCTTCTACATATGGATTAATCGTAGTTGAAATAGCGTCATTACTACCACCATTTACATTTCCGTCACCACTTTCTTTATGATCAATACTAATTTCTTGGAATGCTACACTTTGCCGATCTTCAGCATCTTTTGCAGTTAAAACAACAAAATAAAGCCCACCTTGCGACCAATTGTGTTCTACTTTCTCACCAGTAGCAATATTTCCATCTCCAAAATCCCATTCATATGTTACGAAAGCACCTTCAGATCCAGAAGCATCAAATTGGAATTCCTCATCACTCCATCCTTTCACTTTCGATGCATCAATATCTGCATTAAGAGTTACAGTTTCAGTACCTACCATTCTAGGCCCTACAATCTGCCAGACAATTAGGAAAAGAACTGTAATTGCTAAAATACTAACTAACCTATCAACAATTTCTTCTTTTCTTTCTGCAGTCATACTACTTCTAATTTTTCCAAGCATTCCTGTTACTCCATCTGCAAAAATGAACCCCCCATCAAGTGGAACTGCAGGAAGTGCATTGGTTAATCCAACCATTAGGTTTAGCCAGAAAATCCAATAAAATGCATTAGCTAAAATCCAAAAAGCACTATCTGGAATAACTCCGACAAGTCCAGTAGGTGAAAAAAGAGCAGTAAAATGTTCAGGGAATGGTTGTAATTTCTGGAAAGGTAAGGTAATGTATTGTAACATACTGCCGCCAGAGCTCCCTGGGTTGGCTAAACTATCAACTACAAGTTCAGGTTCTACAACAGCAATACCCATGAATCCCTTACCAGACATCCACGTTTCATATGAATCAGGATAATATTTCAGATAATAACTTCCTTTATCAGATAAAGTAACTTGATAAGTCTCAGGATTTCCTTTATTCAGTACCGAAACATTAACGACTTGTCCCGCATAGGTACTATTCATAACGATTGAAAAATCTTCTGAACTCCGAATAGGTTGATTTCCAGAACTATTTTCAACATCAGTTATTAACATCCAAGGTTCAAGTCCAGCTTCTTCACCGCCATAATCAACTACAACACTAGCAGATAGCACACCTTCACTAGAGGGTTCTAATGATGCAACCATAACGGAAGAAAACAAGAAAGAAAATATGATTGCAATGACCATATTACTTCCAGGTCCAGCAGCATAGAGTCTCATTCTTTCCCATTTTTTCATGCTACGCATTTCGTCTTCATCAGGTTCAACAAAAGCACCTACAGGGAAGAAAAACATCAATAATCCTAAAGCTTTAATTCTTACATTAGCAACTCTACTAAGAATTCCATGACTGAATTCGTGAACTACCATTGCGATAACTAATGCTAAAATGCCATACCAAAGCGGAATTATTGGATTAAGTCCAGGTAATCCAATCATCATTTTAGGAGAAACAGAGGAACTTTTTGGTATTTGCCAAGCTAGTGTAGCTTGCCATAGTAATAATAGAAACATAAAAATCATAATTAAGAAAACAGTTACAACCCATACGTCACCAACCCTTCTCCAGAATGGTTTATTTTGAGATATTCTTTCAATAAAATCCTTACCCCAGTCAGTTCTCCACATTAAGAATGACCGGCCCCAAACCAAGTCCATCTTGTATTTTTCTAAATGACCTTCATTCTCAGCCCACCTAGCTCCAGTTATCCAAGCAATAAGAAATAAAGCAAAAGTATACCAGCCTAAGAATAAACAAAAAGTGAGAACTATCAAAAACTGACTGTGTCTACGAATGTGAACTTCTATTGGCATCCCCGTTAGTGTAGGCTCAATCTTTTCTTCCTCTTCAGCCACGTATTCTATTCCACACGGGTCTTTATTTAACCTCCATTATGGAGCTCAATGGCCAAGAAGAAAGGTAAACGTGAAGAAGGTTTCACATTTCCAGAATTCGATAAAGAGGAATTTCGTCAGAAAGAATTGAGAGATTCTAAGGTCATTTTGTTTGCAGTATTTTATGCATTGGTAATGGCAGTTATATCCTATTATTTGGTTAGAATGACCAGTCTAGAAAGATCAGTAATGTTATTTGGATTTATAGCTCCCTTTGGTCTCATAAAAGTTTTACCTTTTATTGTAGATACTAGTGAATTCGAAAGGAAAAATTGGTTTGGTCCAATATTTATGTCCTTTTTAGCTTGGCTAGGTTTAATGATATTATTATCTAATCCTCCTTTTAATGACATAGCAAATCCTGAATTTGGTGCTAGTGAAATTTATGTAAAAGAGGGTGAGGAATGGAATCTCACTACTACGGAAATTAATTCAAAGACGCCATTTGTTTTAGCTGTGGTTGTAAAAGATAATTGGGAAATTGATACCGTAGTTATGAGTGCCACTAAAGGTAGTAGTGGTTTCATGAGCGCCACTCCGATGAGTAAAGTTGAATCAGGAAATGAGTTTGGAATCAGCGATAGTCATAGATATTACTATTATTTTGAAGATGGATTGGATGCAGAAGCTTATTCTATCACAATCACAGCGACAGATGAAGAAGGCAATAGTTCTGTAAGAAAACTAAGTATTACTATAAGTTAGAGTAATTTTTGTTGTATTTCGTGTAGTTTTTCTAAA
>CAZVIT010000114.1:0-2810 GCA_964626865.1 uncultured archaeon
GGGACGGTAACGTGGCCTTTGAAAGATTTAAAATTCTCGAACTTAAGTTCGAGAAGCCTCACTCAGAAGGCCTCCAATTGTGATTGTCGAGGTTCTAGTCGCATTGCCTCTCGTCCGCCATCAACAGTAGGTTGGTGTTGATTTTTGTAAGCATTCCAAAAGTTTGAAATTAGATTTGTACGATCTCCTCTATCTCCAGCAACTAACCCAGAAAGGTAACTATTTCGATCATCTTTATTCCATTTTGTTGTAGACAATCCAGCTCTAATTAACATTCCGTCCATAATTAATCTTCCAATTAGACCATTTCCAGACTCGAATGGACGTACTTGTTGGAATCTATGGTGGAATAATACTGCCCTTTCAAAAGGGTGCAAAGGTGAAGGATCATGCCACCATTGTAGTAATCCTTCTAATTCATCTTCAACTAATATTGCTGGTGGAGGCATAAATGCAGATCCTGGCAAATTAGCTGAATTTTCTCTAAGAATCCCTCCTTTTCCAGTTCCTTCAAATAAGTCTTGATGTAATTTTAAAATATTTCTTTTTCCTAATCTAGCAATTCTTTCACTAATTTCCCCATGTAATCTTCTAAGTGACAATACTTCTAATACTTTTGATAGCGGGATTCCAGAGGGAGCTCTATCTTGATCAAAAATAAATTCAATATTCTCAAATGTTAAAGGATTTGAGGATAGGGCCATATTTCCATAAATTGTAGCGACACGGTTTTTGGCATGTTCTTTAACTTTTTCATCAGTAGTCTGTAGTCTATGGATTGCTCTGTTAAGGAACTTCATTCTTTCTAATCCAAGTAATGCTTCTTTGTCTAGGTATGGTGTTCTATATGTTTCAGAAGACATATGAGCCATTCTTTCAATGGCTGCTAATTCTAATTCATTAGTATGTTGTTGTTTTAATCGCTCTAGTTCAAACTCATCAGGTTCTTTGGAACCTAGGTATCGTTGTACCTTTTCTACGCGACCATCATACTTGAAAGATTTAACGAGGTAGAAGTAATGCTGCCCTCGTGTGGTCTTCCTTGTTAAGTACACCATGAGTTTCTTCTCATTGGTTCCACCTTTTAAAGTTTTTCTACGATAGTATCAGGGATGAATTAGGTCATTTGAACCACCAAAAAGAACTTTTTTATTTAAGGTGGAACACAAAATAATAATGATAACCAAATCACTATTTTATAGACGATTACACTCTATAATTATGGTAACTGTATTGTTTATCTGTACAGGTAATGCAGCTAGGTCACAAATGGCCGAAGGATTGCTGAAAAACATGAATTCTAGTCTAAGCGTTTTAAGCGCAGGTACTAAACCAGAAGGACTTAGTCAAAAAGCCATTATTGCAATGAAAAAGATAGGTGTTGATATTTCTAATCAGCAGTCGAAAAGCATTACCAATCTTAATTGGAAAGAAGCAGATTATGCAATAACTCTTTGTGGTTCTGCTAACGAAACATGCGTTTCAATGTCTTGGCCAACAAATTGCACTTACCTTCATTGGCCAATTGACGATCCAGTTTCTCAAGCAGATTTTCAATTTGCAAGAGATGATATCAGAAATAGGCTTTCAGAATTTTTAGAAAAAGAAAATCTTTTGTAAATTTATTGTTAAAATTTATATTTAGTCTCTTTTCTCACTTTTTACAAGGTGACCTTATGGAAAAAATCGAAGGAATGAAATGGCTAGGAACGGCATTTATCTTAAGCGGAATATTAATGACAAATCTAAACATATACCCGATAAATATATTTCTGCACGGTGCAGGAGTAATTTTTTGGTCAATTGCAGGATACATAACTCAAGATAAGCCAGTATTGGCGAACTTTGGTTTACAGATTCCACTTTTTGCTATTGGTTTTTCAAAAGTATTTTTTGAACTCTAATAAGTTATAATTCTCGAGGTAGGAGTAGTTCTTCTAGATTCCAATTTCTAGTTTCTTTCCATGGTTTTGAATCATCTTTTATTGTCAGTAATGCAGTTGCAGCCGTAGGCATTCTATACCATTCTCCGCACAAATATTCAAGAAAATCCGCACATCCTGGATTATGTCCCAGAATCATAATAGTTTCGTAATTTAATTCATCAGGTATATTCTTCATAATCTTCTTTGGTTTACTATGGTAAAATTTATGTGAATATTCAACCTCGACATTATCGAAATATTTGTTCATTCTTGACCAAGTTTCTTTGGTTCTAGCTGAATCACTGGAAAATAGTTTGCCAGGAATCCATTCTAATTTTATTAGCTCTTTAGCAATTTTAACAGAGGCTTTTCTTCCTCTTTTTTTCAAAGGCCTTTCATGGTCAGTCAAATCAGGATATTTCCATGAACTTTTGGCATGTCGCATCAATATTAGTTTAGATATCATTTTTTTTCTTTTTTGGCAGCATAATTTATTGTAGTTTCAGAAATATCAGTTGAATATGCAATTGTTCTCATAATTGCATCCATTGCTATAGAAAACTCAAGAGGGTGTTCCATTTCTTTTTTGTAACGATTTTCAAAATAAGTTTGTGCTTTTTTCACCGATTTTTTTCCTTTATCTATGACAACTGTAGCTTTTCGAGGATCATTATTGATAAAAGACTTCATAGCCTTTTCCATTATGTCTCCTGCATCTTTTGCTAAAGGTAGCATTTTCCTTCCCGGAATTAGCCCAGCAACATATCCAATCTCTGCAAGTCTACACGCGTGGTCCGCAATTCTTTCTAGATAGCGTGCAACATTTGAGTAAATGACACCTTCAAAAGAGGTCGCTTGTAGTTGACGTGATAGGTTTGAATTTTC
>CAZVIT010000115.1:0-2783 GCA_964626865.1 uncultured archaeon
TAGCAGTTGATAAACCAGTATTTCTGGACTTAGTATCTCGTCAAGATAGAATTGCAGATTATGCTGAAAATGTAACAGAAATCTTATCATTTAGAAAATTGTATGAAAATAAAGAAGCCAAGTCACTCGTTCTTGAATTAGCAGATTCTGTTACTGCAACTGTAGAAGAATATCGTAAAACAGTAGAACGTTTTGAATATCTTTTAGAATCTGCATTCTCAAACAAAGAAAAAGACATAATGCACAGCCATATTGGGAAAGTAAATGATTTAGAGCATGAAGCTGATTTAATAGAAGCTAAAGCAGCCGCATATGTTTTTACAAATGGGGATGATGAACCCTTAGCAGCAGCTCATATGTATCGATTAATACAAAGATTAGATGATGTTGCAAATGCAGCAGAGACTGCAGCAAATAGCCTTCTTCCAATAATATCTAAGTAGCGAAGTTTTTTGTCTACGGCTTAATAGCATATTGTGAATTTAGACGTTCCATTGTATACGCAATCCTCAGATTTTAGCTGTGGTTCAGCATGTGTGGCTATGATTCTGAAATATTATAATTTTGTAAGTAAGTTGGATCGTGATTTAGAAATAGAATTGTGGAGAGAAACTAACGCAGTAGAAATGAAAGGAGCAGGAAGGTACGGCGTCTGTGCACCATTGTCAGTAAGAGGTCTTTATCCTCACATAATAACAGATAATCCCGGTTTAGGTTTAATTGAGAGAGCAAAAACATATATCAAAACCAATGGGGGAAGTGAGCATTACTTAGAATTCTTTCATGATATGCAAAAGCGCGTTTGCGCATTAAACGGCACAACACAGGAAGTGCGAAAACCTGAATTGAAAGATATAAGAGAAGCAATTCAATCAGATCGAATTATGATGGCACTTGTTTCTACGATTATTTTTGAGGAAGAAGACGAAGATATTCCACATTGGATAGTAATAACTGGCGAAGATAATGGTATTCTTACAGTTAATAATCCAATTGATGGCGATTCATCTAAAGCCCATAGGCCCATATATTTTGAGGATTTGTATACAAATGTGGAGATGTACCAAGAAACTACATTGATTAGCGTAGGAACAAGATCTGTGAGTAAAGATATAGTTCCCGAACCGCCACTTTCAGATAAATATCTAGAGTACGTTCGTTGAAAGATAATAGTAGATTAAGTAAATTCCTACGATTATCATTATAATTCCACCAGCCATTTCAATTTGACGAGTAGATGCTTTCAATTTATCCACAATAGTCGTTTCTGATGCAGCAACCATCATAGTAAACGCAACCATCAAAGTTCCTGCAGTAAGGGAAAAAATTAAGAAAACTAATAATCCAGTGATAATTCCTTTACTGATACTTGCAGTTAGTAATCCTATTACTACGGGTGCTACGCACCCTGCAGCAGCAGATCCGTAAGCAACACCATACCAAAACAATCCTGTTTTTGTTCCAGGTTCATCACTTGAGAAGCTAAATTTCTCGAGAGCAGGATATTTTAATGCTTTACCAGTAGATTGAATTCCACTTTCAACACCACTTACAAGAGCAGCCGAAAATTTAGTGTTGAAAATATAATCATTAAGAAATTGTCTGAAAGGTTGGACAATTTTTTCAAAATCATATTCCATTACCATAGAAAATCCTAAAGCAGCTATAATAATTCCAATTAGTAGTTCTAAATATCCTAAATAGCCGCCAATAATACTAATAAACGGAACTAAGATTATTCCAATTAATAACAAAATTCCAGTTAGCCCTGCAGCAGCAGCCAATCCATCTGGTAGTGTCTCTCTTGCAGCAGTTTCATCAAATTTACCAGTTCGCTGTTTTTTATTAGCTAAATAAAAAGACATGTAACCAGGCAGCATAGGAAATGAACACGGTGAAAAGAAAACCATAACTCCAGCACCTACGGCAAACAGATAAATTGAAGACTGTTTTAGATTTACAACTCCACCTTGTCCAGATAGTGCTTTATCTACTTCAGTTTTAAGTTCATTCTCGGAAATAGGGCCAATATGGGAATAGGTAATTTCACCTTTTTTATCTATAATGAAAATTTTAGGAGTCCCAACAACATCATATGCAATTTCAATATCTCCTTCACTATCGCCTAATGCGTGTCTCCATCCATGATCCTTAGCATAGTCCCTTAGTTCATTCTCATTATCATTTCCAAATACACTAACAGAAATTATAGCAACATCATCATTGTCCATCTTTTTAGAATAAGGCCCTAGTGCTTCTTTGACAAATTTTTCACAAGGTTCACAGGTTGAAAACATAAAATCAAGAATGACTACCTGTTTTCCTTCATAATCGGAAAGGGAAAAGGTAGTTCCAGAGGTATCCTTCAAAGTAAAATCAGGAGCATTATTGTCTCCTCCTACCATTCCATAAAGAACGATTGCTAAAATCAATATGACTACAGTTCCAACAGAAAATAGAACTTTGTTTTCAGAAATAGTATCCTTGCTTTTTTCTACTAAAACATCCCAGTTTGTTAATCCATCATCATGCAGATTAGTATCAGCTTCTTGTTTCTTTGTAGCCACTCGGTTTCACCTAGTATTTTCTTCGACTTAATCCGATTAATAAAGCTACAGTTACAGTAAAAATACCAAAACCAGGAGTCGCTTCACTAACACTCCCGCTTCCAGTTCCCTCAAATTGTTTGGCATCACTAGCAGCAAAACCCTGCTTTCCATCCACTAGCAAAATACGATACCACACAGGATCACCACTGCTAAATTCAATAGATGCAGTAGCTA
>CAZVIT010000116.1:0-2671 GCA_964626865.1 uncultured archaeon
TTTGTCAGATGTCCCCATCAATGGCCTATCAACCCAGTTCTATAACTTTGTGCCTCCCCAAAATACTTAACATACACCCTCGGTAAGCTAATGTGGCAAAAGGCGTCAAGGGTACACGTGATTTTTATCCTGAAGAGATGAGACTTAGAAATTGGCTGTTTGATAATTTCACATATGCTTCGCTTTTACACGGTTTTGAAGAATACGATGCACCTGTTTTAGAAACTGAAGAACTTTACACTAGAAAACAAGGTGAAGACATAGTAAAACAATTGTATAATTTTAAAGATAAAGGCGACAGAAAAGTTAGTCTCCGTCCTGAAATGACTCCATCATTAGCAAGAATGGTTATGTCTCGAGCAGGTGTTCTTCCAATGCCTATCAAATGGTTCTCAATCCCTCAATGTTGGCGTTATGAAAGAATGCAAAAAGGAAGAGGCCGTGAGCATTTTCAATGGAATGTAGACATATGGGGAACTACTGAAATTTCAGCAGATGCAGAATTGTTTTCAGTTATTACAACATTCCTAGAAGGTGTAGGGTTAAATGAAGAAGATATAGTTATCCGAGTTAGTAGTAGAAAAGTTTTGGAAGAAGTCTTAGGATCATTAGGTATTAGTGGAGATCTTTTTGCACAAACATGTATTATTGTTGATAAAATGGACAAACTTTCTCCGGAAGTAATTAATGAACAATTAACAGATTTAGGACATAATTCAGAAGTTATTTCAACAATTCAATCTACACTGGGATTGAAACACTTAAATTCATTAAAGAAAGTACTAAAGTCAGATAGTAAAGCACTAAGCGAGCTTACAGAATTATTTGAAGCAATTGAATCTTATGGCATTGCAGATTGGGTTGAATTTGATGCCTCTATAGTCAGAGGTCTTGCATACTACACAGGTTCAGTTTTCGAGGTAAATGATCGTAAACGAAAGTTTAGAACAATCTGTGGTGGCGGAAGATATGATAAGCTCTTATCTACATTAGGTGGAAAGGATTTACCAGCAACAGGATTTGGATTTGGAGATATGGTAATCATGGAATTATTGAAAGATAAAGGATTACTTCCACAATTACTTAGTGGCGTTGAGGATGTAGTTATTGCTTTAGATTCAGAATTAAAGAATGTAGCTGTGAAGGTAGCTTCAGTATTAAGAGATTCAGATAGGTTAGTAGATTTAGTTTTGGAAGATAAGAAAATGAAATGGGCCTTTAAACACGCAGAACGTGTTGGTGCAACTAGATTAATTCTAGTTGGCCCTGAGGAATGGAGTCGTCAGAAAATTAAGGTTAAAGATTTACAAAGCGGTGAAGAATACGAAACATCTATAGAAGAAATTTAAACTTCACATTCACTTAAAGGTTTATCATTTCTTGTTCTTACAATTATAGGAAATTCAAAGCATAGTTGACCTTTACTATTTCTTTCTTGTCTACGTTGATATTCTAATTCTACCACAAACCAATCTTTTTCTTTAAGTTCAGTTTTTTCTAATTTGTATCCTTTATCTAACAATTCTGAGGTAATAATATCCATGTTTTCTTCGCCGAGTCTTCCACCTCCAGCCCAACCGCAGTCTACAATAACTGGCTCATCAAAGAAAGGGCTGTTTTCATATTGAGCTAGTCTAAATCTTGCAAAACGGACTTCATGTTTTCCAGATCCATTGGAGACTTTTGTAACGATACAATCTGTTGTTTCTATGAATTTAAATTTGTATGAACCTTTACGTTTTGGTTTTCCATTCATAGTGAAGGTAATGTGGTCATCAGCTTTTCTAAGAATAAATCCTTCCCAATCATTTTCTTTTGCTTCATTAGCCATTTCTTCAGTAAAGACTTCAATGTTTCTTTCACCAAAATGATTTGTTAATTCTAATCTTTCAAGGAATGTACGATCAGTAACATCTTCACCATACCAAAATATTACGTCAAAAACATTGTAAGTGAAAGTATATCCATCATCAACTAGTGAATTGTATTTGGTTTTTGCCCTAGTTTCAGTTGTAGTTTCGGTAGTAACTGCCTTTAGAACTTTTGGATCTTCTTTTCCATCTTTATCAAACGCGATTAGCTCTCCAATAATCAATGATTCTTCAGGCAATTTATCGAAAGTAGTTTTTATTTCATTAACGACACTTAAAATTTCAGTAATTGGCTTGATTCTTCTAGTGTATCCAATTTTTTTAGTACCGGTATTGTGTAAAAGTATGCACGAACCATCAAATTTCCTTTCAGCTAACCAGTCACCATCGTAAGGATCATCATCCTTTTTCAATTTGCTAATTGGTTTACATGGTGCAAAAGACTGAGTTAGAGTTGAACTGACAACAATTTCTTCTCCTAAAATAGCGTCTTCACGATTTTCTACATATCCTTCTTCTTTTTTCTTCTTAATCTTTCTTTCGTATTCAAGGACAGCTTGTTCTTTATCCGTAGTTTCATTACTTCGGCCTTTATTTTTTCCATATACTGTTTCTTCAGTAATTTGTTTCTTTCCGTCTTCGTCTTCTTTTGATGTCCACCATTCTGTAACAATTACATTATCTTTGACTTCAATAATCATATGTTTTAGCCTCCCAGTCAAGTGTAATTGATATAGTTCTTTTTTCATATTTTGTGTATAAAATATAAACAAGTATACCCGTTTAAACGTTTTGTTGAA
>CAZVIT010000117.1:0-1369 GCA_964626865.1 uncultured archaeon
TCTTCTGAAATCTCTGGCATAGATAACCTATTACAACTTTTTGCCGCTCTTCTTGCGTTTCTTTCAGGTCGGAACATTGCAATCCTTCCGTCCTCCCATCTGTATGCCTTCATCCCTTCGAATAATCCTTGTCCATAGTTTAGCACGGTTGCGGCAGGAGACAAGCTCAAGTTACCAAAAGGGACTATTTTTCCTGTTTCCCATTCACTGTTCTGCTTACATTTTGCTACATACATTGATTTAGTTTCAGTAAAGCTAAATGTTAAATCATCAAAATCTACTTCGCTCGGTTTCACTTGTTATTCTCCATGAATTTACTTAGTCTCTCCTCTAAAACAGGCATGTCTTTTTCATCCACAAATGAAATACAAACCCGTAATCCTTCATGCCTATTTGAACCGGTTGATTTTAGAGTAATTGTCGAAATTCCATATTTCATTAACTCTAGCATGAGATTAGTTCCATCATATCCCGGATAGGACATTGTTAGATAGAACCCGTCACCAACAATTTCATCCATATCCTTTTCATAAACCTGTTTGAAACCATATTTTAGAAATATACTACGAACTTTTTTTGCTCTTTTACCATAAGCACTTGTTACTTTAATAAAATTATATTCTCCGCTTGTAGCTTTTTCTAGCATTTTTGCTAAGGCAAATTGTGCAGTATGGCTTGTACCTGATGTTGTAACATAAAGTCCACCTAATGAAAAGGCGTGTCCGAACCTTTTTCTTCCACAAAAATGTTCTAATTGATCAAATTCTTGTTCATTTAGTTCTGGTGAAATTATTGCAAGTCCGCATCTTGGTCCAGGGAATGAAAATGCTTTGGAAGCTGAAATTAATGTAATCCAATTTTTCCCGAATTTACTAACTGTAGGGATGTATGGTTTTGTGTTTGGTTGAGAATAATCCTTTCTGAAATCCATACCTAAGTATGCTAAATCTTCAATCGCTAATATGTTATTATTATCACAAATTTCAGCAATTCCTTTAAGTTCTTTTTCATTTAAGCAGGACCAACTGGGGTTATTCGGTGAAGACCACAATAGCCCTCCAACATTCCCTCCAGATATTTTTTCATTTATTGCCTCTAACAATTTATCTCCCCTATTATCATAAAGTTCAATTCCTTCACTTTTTAGTCCTAAAAATTTTGCTTGATAACGAGTTACTGGAAAAGTGGGATCTAAATACAGAATAGTATCTTTTCCTTTATGCATATTTCCAGCCAGTGCTTGTGAAATATATCCTCCCTGTAATGATCCACAAGTGGGTACTACATGTTTAGGTTCCACCCCCATATTCAGAAATGCTTTGACAAATTTACTTCCTGCAGATTTCAATTCAGGAATTCCATCAAATGG
>CAZVIT010000117.1:1469-2642 GCA_964626865.1 uncultured archaeon
TTAGTTTAGTAGACCCCTTGCTAAAAGGTTTGTACAAACTTATAAGTGCCTTTTCTCATTCTATAAGTGATTAATATGGTGCCGGTTGAATTGACAGGAAATTTATTCAAAGAATTAAGAGGTCGTGCTTGTCGGATATTATCTGATGAAGGTTGGACACAGTCAAATTTGGGAAAATCACTAGGAGTTAGTCAAGTGATGGCAGGTAATTATTTGCATACTTTACCAACACATTATAGTGAGCCAATAGAAAGTAATCTACAGGAGGCTGCAATCACATTAGCTGAAATCTTGAAAACAGGGGACGCTTCCCGTTGGACTTTGAAAATCATTGTAGATGATCAAGATTTGGTTATTAATTTCCCCGTTCAAGACAGCAGGGAAAAAGCATTAGTTAAAATTGCCGAAATGAGGAAACGTTTAGAGAGTGTAATACCCTTATTATCACCGCAAGTTCGAGTCAATATTGCTATAGCCACAAGTGATGCTACAGATAGCTCAGGTGTAGCTGCATTTCCGGGTCGTTTAACTCCAGTGGGAGGCAAAGCCCGTCCATTGTCTTCTCCAAAATTCGGTGCTTCTTCTCATCTTTCTGAATTACTTCTTGATTTACGAAAATTTGGTTCTAATTCTTTAGTTATCATTAATCTTAGATGGGATCCAATAATCTCAGAATTGTTAGATAATTTAGACGTGAATTCAACTAAATTAATTAGAGATGGAGACAATTTGTTAATAAATGATGAAGTTTTAGATGCTGAAGCCTTGATAGATGAGGGAGGTTATGGATTTGAGCCATCTTTGTATATTGTTGGTCATAACCAAGATAGAGTATGTAAAATAGTAGAAAATTTAGCTAAATCGATGGAGACAATGTCATGATACCGCCCTTCCTTGGGTACATTTTGATTTTTGGTTCTTTAGCTTTTTTTGCTTGGTTAGGTTCTCGTGAATCAGGTAGCAAATTATTAGACACGGATGAATATCTTTCAGCTAGAGGTAGTCAAAATTGGTTAATGATTGGTTTGAGTCTATTTGCTTCAGGTATGGGAATATGGCTTTTGTTCGGTCCTTCAGAAGCAGGATATTATGGAGGGTTTTATGATGTATTTGGCTATGCTCTATCATCAGCTACACCTTTTCTTTTATTGGCATATTTAGGCCCTATAATTA
>CAZVIT010000118.1:0-2642 GCA_964626865.1 uncultured archaeon
CTCGGCCTGCTGATTACAAGTCAGCCGCTCAACCGGGCTAAGCTACGGTGGCTCAGGACCCTTTTGGGCTCCTCTAAAAAAAGGCTTTACCCTAACTTTCAGAAATTTCAAGAACAAATGCCGAACAGTATATATATGGGCCTCTTGTCGGCTGAAACCTCGATTCATTGAGATGGAGAATTATAAGTGGCAAAAGGTCTTTACACCGCATCCGCACAGCGTAATAAAAGGCAAAAACATCGTTGGAACGATAGATATTATCGTAAAAGAGCTATGAAGCTCAAAGAAAAGGCTGATCCTCTACAAGGTGCGCCACAAGCTAAAGGAATTGTTGTAGAAAAGGTAGGTGTAGAAGCAAAACAGCCTAATTCAGGGATTCGAAAATGTGTCAGAGTTCAATTAATTAAAAATGGTAGACAAGTAACTGCATTAGCACCTGGAAATCTTGCAATAAGTTTCATTGACGAACACGATGAAGTTGTTATTGAAGGTGTAGGTGGAAGAATGGGTAGATCCTATGGAGATTTATCTGGTGTACGTTACCGTGTAGCTAAAGTTAATAACGTTTCATTGAAAGAAATGGTTCGCGGTAGAAAAGAGAAACCAATCAGGTAGATTATATGGCTGAAGATAACGAAAATATTAGTAAAGAGGAAGTTGAACCCAACACTGAAGAACCTGAAGTAGAACTACCAGTAGTTCCATTATTCGGAAGGTGGGATTTGACTGAAGTAGATGTTGAAGATAAAACTTTAGAACAACATATTAATTTAAATGCATTCCAAGTTCCACACACTGGTGGTAGACACTCTAAGAAAAGATTTGGAAAAAGAAATTTAACAGTTATTGAAAGAATAATTAATAATCTAATGAGATCTGAAAGATACACTGGAAAAAAAGCTCAAGCATATTCAGTTTTGAAGAAATCATTTGAACTTATCCATCAAAAGAAAAAAGATAATCCTGCAAAGCATATGGTTAAAGCACTAGAGAATTCAGCTCCAAGAGCTGAAGTAGTTTCTCTAAGATACGGAGGTATACGAGTCTACAGTGGTGTAGATGTGTCTCCAACAAGAAGGATAGATACAGCAATCCGAAATTTATGTATTGGTGCTTTAAGTTCATCAAAGAAACAACGTTCAATTGAGAAAGCATTAGCAAAAGAAATCATGCTAGCTTCTGAGGCTAATCCTGATTCTTATGCAATAGGCAAGAAAGAAGAAGTCGAACGTCAAGCTGAAGCTGCACACAACTAAAGTGAAAAAAAATGGGCCGTAAAGAAGACAACATAAAGCGGGCAACTGCCTTATTTACAAAGCTAGAACAAATTAGAAACATAGGTACTGCCGCACATATTGATCATGGGAAAACAACATTATCTGATAACCTGATTTTCGGAGCTGGAATGATGTCTGAAGATTTAGCTGGTAAACAGTTAATGTTAGATTTTGATGAACAAGAATCTGCAAGAGGAATTACAATAAATGCAGCTAATGCATCTATGGTTCACGAACATAAAGGTGAAGATTATCTTATTAATTTAATTGACACCCCAGGGCACGTTGATTTTGGTGGTGACGTTACTAGAGCTATGAGGGCTCTTGATGGGGTAATAATTGTTGTATGTGCAGTTGAAGGAATAATGCCACAAACTGAAACTGTAATTAGACAGGCTCTAAAAGAAAAAGTTAAACCTGTATTATTTATCAATAAAGTAGACCGGCTTATTGCAGAATTACAAGTAACGCCTGAGGATATGATGCAGAGATTTGGGAAAATAATCACTGAAGTTAACAAATTGATAATTAGAATGGTTCCTGATGAATTTAAGAAAGACTGGATGGTCGATGCTCAAGCTGGAACTGTCGCTTTTGGTTCTGCATACCATAATTGGGCTACCTCATTACCATTCATGGCCAAAAAGAACGTTAATTTCAAACAAATTTATAAATTTATGGAAAAGGAGCAAAAGAGAGAACTTGCTCAGGCTGCACCATTACATGAAGTTTTATTGGATATGATTGTAGAAAAATTGCCTTCTGCAAATGTTGCTCAGAAGTACCGTATTCCTCATATTTGGAGAGGAGAAGCTGAAGAAGAAATTGGTCAATCTATGGTAAATGCTAATGCTGAGGGGGATTCTGCATTTATGGTTACTAAAGTTGTTTTAGATCCGCATGCAGGTGAAATAGCAGTCGGAAGGTTATTCTCAGGATCTATTAAGAAAGGAGACCAAATGTATGTTGCAGGAATGCCAAATGCAAATAGAGTACAATCTGTAGGTATGTTCGTTGGTGGTGACCGTATTGCAACCGATACTGTAACTGCTGGAAATATTATTGCCGTTTCAGGATTAAGAGATGCTCAATCTGGTTCAACTATTTCTTCTAATAAAGAAATGACACCGTTTGAAAGAATTGTACATAATTCAGATCCTGTTGTAACTACTGCAATTGAAGCAAAACACACGAAGGATTTACCTAAACTTGTTGAAGTGCTTCGCGCTGTAGCAAAATCCGATCCTTCTATCCAGATTGATAGTAATCTAGAAACTGGAGAACATTTAATGTCTGGTATGGGAGAATTGCATTTAGAGATTACCGAATATAGAATTAAGAATGAACATGGAGTTGAAATTACAA
>CAZVIT010000119.1:0-2634 GCA_964626865.1 uncultured archaeon
GTGTAAGGTGTTGTTGATGAAATTAATTCAAAAACCAAAGAAATGTCTGGAATGCAAGTTCCAATTAAAATTAAAATTGATGATAATAAAGGGTACACTATTGAGATAGGTACACCACCTGCCTCATCATTGATTAAGCAAGTATTAGGAATAGAAAAAGGATCTGGAGAGGCTGGAAGTGTTGTTGCTGCCGATATGACTTTAGAACAGGCAATTACTGTAGCTAAACAGAAAGGCCCAGGTTTAACTGGAGGCGACATTAAAGCAATGACTTCAGAAGTATTGGGTGTAGCAAAATCTATGGGATTACACTGTGAAGGTAAAGATCCAAAAGAAATACAAGCTTCTATCAAAGCTGGAAATTTAGACGACAGGTTTTGATGCGAATTGTTCTGGCCATTGGAGGCAACGCACTCCTTCAGTCAGGCGATGATGGAACTGTAGAATCCCAATCACTAAGGGCTTTTGAATCTCTTTCAAATATACTCCCACTTTTATTAAGCAGAGAAAAATTATTGTTGACACACGGCAATGGTCCACAGGTCGGTAATGCATTATTACGGGCTGAAGCAGGAACTCCACAGACCCCACATAGGCCATTAGACTATCTTGTTTCAGATACACAAGGAGGGATAGGTTATCTCCTTGAGCGCACTCTTAGAAATATAGTGAAGAAAAATAGTGGTGAACGGGAAGTAATGACTATGCTTGCACAGGTTAGAGTAGATTCTAAGGATCCGTCCCTCAAAAATCCAAGTAAACCTGTGGGTCCTTGGTTCAACATTGATGAAAAAGAGAATTTATCTTCAAAAGGCTGGGCTTTGACGCAGAGAGAAAAAGGCGTTCGTCGAATGGTCCCTTCACCAAAACCAAAAGAAGTTATTGAATTAGAGATTATACGTTCATTATTTGAGAATAGAATTCTTTGTATAACGGCAGGTGGAGGAGGAACTCCTGTAGTTTATAATTCGGATGGATGGCAGGGCGTTGAGGGTGTAATTGACAAGGATTTAGTTTCAAGCATTTTAGCAAAAGAGTTGAATGCAACCCATTTAATCATAGCAACAGATGTCGAAAATGTCTGGTTTGGTTCTAATAGAGAACCAATCGGTAAAATTAACACTGCTACATTACAGAAATATTATGACGCAGGTGAATTTCCCTCCGGTTCTATGGGTCCTAAGGTCCAAGCTGCTCTTAATTTTGTTAAATCAAAACATCAGACTACTATAATCACATCGCTTTCAAACGTTATGCAAGCTTTAGAGGGAAATGCAGGTACGATTGTAACCCTCTAAAGAAAATTTAGTTTATCTTCTTCTATTTTACGTCCGCAATAGGTACATTGGATTTGGTGAGTTTCTTCATCTATGAGTTTAAAATTACTTGAAACACCCCTTTCATTGTTACTTATACAATTTTCATTTGGACAATGGACTATACTTGATATGAAAGACGGGATTTCTACTTTCTTTTTCTCCGCAACAGCGTAGTTACGAATTATATTTACTCTTGCATTTGGTGATAGTAAGGCCAATTTTTCTATTTCATTTTCATCTAGTTCACGGTCTTCAACTTTAATCATATCTTTACGTTTTTGTTTCTTGCTTTGAACATTTACTAGTAAACTTATTGTAGTTCCACTATTACTTAATCCTAGAATATCTAAAATTTTTCTTCCTCTCCCCGCCCTAATATGATCTATAACCGTTCCATTTCGAATTGGTTGTACCCTTAATAAATTCTCGCTCACTTCTTTGCTCCAATCAATTTTTCTAGTAAGGCCATCCTTACAGGTATTCCATTGAAGGCTTGTCTAAAGTATGCAGCATGTTTTGTTTCATCAACATCTGTTGAAATTTCATCAACTCTTGGTAAAGGATGTAGTATTTTCATTTTAGACTTTGCATTTTTCAACAATTCTGCGTTGATTTTATAGGCACCAGATACTTTTTTGTAATCTTCTAAATCAGGAAATCTTTCCTTTTGAATTCTTGTTACATAGAGTACATCTAAATCGCCAAGTACTTCCTTCAAATCTTCATGTGTCGACCAATGGCTGTCTAACTCATCAGTAACATGTTCAGGCATTGCTAGACTTTTAGGAGAGACAAAGAAAAATTTAGTATTAAAACGATTAAGAGCCTGTGAAAGAGAGTGGACGGTTCTTCCGTATCTAAGGTCACCTAGCATTCCAACTTTTAGACCCTCTAATTTACCAATTTCATCTTTAATGGTAAACAAATCTAAGAGTGTTTGTGTAGGATGTTGCCCAGCCCCATCTCCACCATTAATTATCGGTACTTCTGAAACTTCAGAAGCCAATTTTGCTGCGCCTTCTCTAGGATGTCTAAGCACTACTGCATCAGAGTATCCAGCAACCATTCTTATCGCATCTGACAACGTTTCACCTTTCAGGTGTGATGTTGCTGAGGGATCAGCAAAACCAATACAACTTCCTCCTAATCTTTGCATGGCACTTTCGAAAGATAATCTGGTTCTGGTTGAAGGCTCAAAAAAGCATGTTGCAAGTATTTTCCCATCTAATGCTTTCGATTTTTTCTTTCCTTTTGCAACAGGTAACAATTCCTTTGCACGTTTCAAAATGTCCATGATGCTTTTTTTGTCTAAATC
>CAZVIT010000120.1:0-2620 GCA_964626865.1 uncultured archaeon
AAGCTACGGAAGAATTACGTAGTTTAATTGAGGGAAAGACAGTCAGAATGGAATCAGATACTAACAATCGAGATGCATATGATAGATTATTGCGATATATCTATCTTGGAGATACTTTTGTGAATTATGAAATGGTCTATGGAGGGCATGCCGAATCATATTGTTTTGATCCTGATACTACCTATTGTGATGATTTCAATGAAGCCGAAGAAGATGCTAAAGAAAACAAGCGCGGAATGTGGGCTTAGCTGAACAATCCACTACCGCTCATATTGTAATAGAATATCATAACAGGAACTAATAGGAATCCCATGGCATGACTTTTTCTTATTCCTAATAGAGGAGGAAGTAATCCTATGAAAGTTGCTACTAACATTACAATAACACCAATTATACCTGTAAAAATCCAAACTAAAACGAACAATGCAACAATCATAAACTTCATGGCTTTTGGTGCAAAATTCGGATCCCTTCGTCTTAGATAAATTATTGCTTCCATTGCTTTTACACCAGTGGTAGCAGTGAATACAAATCCGATTATTATAGATACTAACACACTAATCAGTAAACAAGTCAAAACCAATGGCATTTGATCGACTTGTATCCATTCTTCTACTGTAACCATTTGATCAATAACAATGGTTGTTCCATTTCTTGGCCTTAAAATTATGAAAAGACCAGCAAGAATAGTTAAAGATGCAGCAGTATTTACTGCAGCGAGTGTCATTATCACATCTTCACTTCTTCCAGCAAAGTCATTATCTTCACTATAATCACGTTCATCCTTGTTTCTGTAGCTGAAGAGGGTGTTTATTGAATTCTTGAAGAACATAGCAATTATTGTTCCAATACCTGCAGTTACACCAGGTAGCAACCCAGCACCAGAACCAGATATTGCACCAATTACAGAATTAGAATAATTTATCGCTTCAATCTTGTGTTCTTCACCACACCTGCACTTAGCAATTTCATTTTCATCATAATAAAGATCACACTTTCTGCATTGAAATCTAGGTACTTTTCTAATACTAAACCAACTAAGTAACCAATCTCTAAAACCTCCTAATCCATAACCTGACAAGTCTGCGTAAATTATGTTCTTCTCTAAATCTATCAGATTTTTGTATTTAGGTTTCTTAACGCCAAGATTCTGCTGACTATATTTTGGAGTAGTTGATATAGAAAACATTAGAGTGGCAATTCCAAATAATCCTGTAAATGCTGGGAAAAGAGTAGTTGCAGGAAGGTAAAAACCAAAATTATCTCTCAAAAATGGATTGAATGGAGAATCAGCCGTACCTTCTATTTGATTTAGAACAACCCAACCAAATGCACCAGATAGCAAAAATACAGTTACAACAGCTACCAATCCGAAAGCACGCCCCTGCCATCCTAAATCCATTTCGCCCAATAACTTCTTTTCTTTGTCTTTAAGTCTCCAATCAACTTGACTTTCTTTAAATCCATAAAAGGAATATGTTTTTCCTTTCGAATGATATTTAAATTTCTTTAGTCTTGCCCTATCTGTGAAAATTAGAATAAGAGTAATGACCAATAAAATCCATAACATGTAGTCTTTAGCAAGGTCATAACCTCTTTCTTCTGCTAGACTTTCTCTTCCAAATACTAATTTTAGAGGGATTACTAGTAATATACAGAAAATAGCAGCATATAATGATCCCACTGCAGAGTAGTATATTGCTAGATATCCTGGTGCTTTTTCTATGATATTTTCTTCTGCATTTAAGTTACTTCTTCCACATTCTGGACACTTAAAATCTTCAGCTGGATCTTTGTTTCTATGTTTCTTGGGGAAATAAATATAGTCTTTACATTTGCATTGATAGATTGGCTTCCTCATAATCATTTCATGCATTGGTAGAACTCCTAGTGCATTGTTTTCTTCAGGAGCCCCTAGTACTGTTCCAGGTATGAAATTCAAAAAAGTGTGAGAGATACTTGTTGATGCAATTGCAACTACAATTAGAATCTTCACATCGATTGTCTCTGATAAAAATCCTAGACTTTCTTCGATAGCTATTGTTAAACTGAATAATAATATTGCAATAGTATTAGCATGAATTCCAGGAACCAATCCAGTAAAACAACCTAACAGAGCCCCGACTACACTTGCAATCAGTACTAATCTCATTTGATCAGACAAGTAAAAGAAAAGAAGATACAATATTACAGGAGCTATCACATATCCTAAAGGAGCCTCAAAAAAGCTGGGTCTTTTGTATTCAGACAATTAACTAATAATCTCCACTTTGTGAGTTTCATCTTCAAGAACTAGTTGGTAAGAAAACCAGTACGTATCAAATCTCAAAGTTCCTGTTATTTCAACGTAGTCTCCAGTTATCAAAACAGGTAATTCCGTTGTTTCTTCAGTCTCAATTCTTAAATTTTCATATGTGTCTCCAACATTAAATGAAGTAGTATTGTATGATGTCGTTGGACTGGATTTGATATAAGTCATAATAGTAACAGTTTTACCTTCATAATACTGAGGATCATTTGCGATATCACTAACTGCAATAGTATCCTCATTCCATTTTGATATTATTTCAACTTGGTTTGCCTGAGAAATAATTTCCATTTGACCTTTATAGCGTGCAGA
>CAZVIT010000121.1:0-2580 GCA_964626865.1 uncultured archaeon
AAGAAGCTTTATCTGAAACTAAAAAATTTACTAAATCAGCAACTTCACTAGGTTTACCAAGACGTTTTATTGGAAAGCTATCAGCATATTTTTGAGATAGTTCATATGATATTGTAGATTGAACCATTTCCGTATCAATTAAACCAGGACAAACAGAGTTGACTGTAATTCCATATTCAGCAACCTCTTTAGCTAAATGCCTAGTGAATCCTAGTATTCCTGCTTTAGCTGAAGTGTAATGAGCTCCACCAACAGTGCTGATATTTTTCCCAGCTGTAGACGAAAAATTTACAATTCTTCCCCAACCATTCTTTTGCATTGTGGGCAAAACACCTCTTGAAAACATATAGGTACCTTTTAAGTTGATATTTACTACAAAATCCCATTCGTCTTCTTCTATATCAATTACTTTTGTTGGTCTAAGTACACCAGCATTATTAATTAATATATCGATTTTACCGAATTCCTCTAAAGTTAAATTTACGGTATTTTCTATATCGTTTTTAGAAATTACATTACCCTTAACAAATATAGCTTTAGAATCATATGAAGAATTGATTTGATCAACTGTATCTTCACCAGAATTTTCATTAATGTCATTAATTACGATGTTACATGATTCTGACGCTAAGCTTAGTGCTACAGCTTTACCCATTCCCTGTCCGGCCCCTGTTATTATTGCTACTCTTTTAAATTCATTGGTCATATATAATTTCCTTTATTAAATTATTGATAATTCTTTAGCTGATTTTTCAAATATTGATATTGCTTTATCAAGTTGTTCCTTAGTATGTATAGCTGAAAGTTGCACTCTAATTCTAGCTTCTCCTAGAGGAACAACTGGATAACTAAATCCTACTACTAAAATTCCTTGATTGTTTACTAGTTCAGCTAATTTAACAGTTTTTATCTCATCTCTTAACATAATTGGCACAATTGGATGAATGCCTGGTAAAATTTCAAAACCTAAAGCAGACATATTGTTTCTAAAATAAGATGTATTTTCCATCAAATTTTTTCTTCTTTCAGGTTGGCTTGTAACCATTTCTAGGGATTTACTAGCTCCAATTACAATTGGAGAAGCTAAAGTATTAGAAAATAAATAAGGTCTAGATTTTTGTCTAAGATATTCAACAATTTCTTTTTTACCACTAGTAAAGCCCCCAGAAGCTCCTCCTAAAGCTTTTCCTAATGTACTTGTTGTTATATCGATTCTATTTCTTACATTCAATTGATCTGCAGTTCCAGCTCCATTTGGACCCAAGAAGCCAGTTGCATGTGAGTCATCAACCATTACCATTGAATCATATTTTTCTGCTAAGTCACATATATCTTTTAAAGGAGCTAAATCGCCTTGCATGCTAAAAACTCCATCAGTAGCAATTAATCTAAACCTTTTGTCCATTGATTGAGATAGTTGTTCTTCAAGGTCTTTCATATCATTATGTTTATATCTTTTTCGATCTGCTTTACATAGTCTTATGCCATCAATAATGCTTGCATGATTTAGCTGATCGCTTATTACTGCATCTTCTTTATTTAAAATAGTCTCAAATAAACCAGTATTAGCATCAAAACAAGAATTGTATAATATTGTATCCTCAGTGCCTAAAAACTTAGATATTTGATCTTCTAAATTTTTATGTATATCTTGTGTACCACATATAAACCTTACTGATGCCATTCCAAAACCATAATTATCAATACCATTTTTAACTGTATTAATTATTTCTGCATTATCTGCTAAACCAAGGTAATTATTAGCACAGAAGTTTATTTTTTCTCCATCAGTTGTATCAACATTCGTAGATTGAGAGGAAGTAAGAATATTTTCTTTTTTGTATAATCCACTTTTTTGTATATTGTTTATTTCATTTTCAAGCCAATTTTTTATTTTTGTATATGCCATTTTGACTCCTATTCATAAATCAAAGTACCTTTTTCAATTTGGACCACATAATTCTAACACTACACCTAACATTGTTTTAGTAGAACTAATCAATGATTTAATCCCATAGTTTTCATCTGTTCCATGAACATTTTCAGTATTTGGATTATCATCTGGATGACTTCCCCTAAATCCATAAGTAACTACATCCAATTCTCTAGTAAATCGTGAATCAGTAAAACCATTTGACACAGATGGAATCCATTGAATGTCATCTCTTAATACACTTAAAGCTTGTGATTTTTTTATTGCTTCAGTTAATTCTGTTTCAAATGGTGATGAATTTGGTTTGGCCATATAGTCTATTTCATAGGTTACATTTGGAATATCTAGCAATAGTTCTGATAATTTTTTATCTAAATCTTCATCACTTTGATGGGGTAATGTTCTGACATCCAAAATTATTTGAATTTCTTCGGGTACTGAGTTTGATTTTATTCCACCATTTATCATAGTTGGAGTTATTGTCATTCGAGATAATGCTCTTAATAAAGAAGCCAAACTTGGGTTTTTTTCAGAAGCTTCCTGAATAATTAATTCTAAATTTTCAACAGAAGGTTTTGTTTCTATACCGAAAAGATTTAAATAATTAAATATATCAGTTGAACAATCCAAGTCAGGTTGATAGTTAA
>CAZVIT010000122.1:0-2569 GCA_964626865.1 uncultured archaeon
GAATAATTGACTAACTTCTTTAAACTGCTGTAATTCCATAAAATTATTTATGCTTTTGCTTATGTAATCTTATTTTTCCCTTCTCAAAATATTCATCAGAGGGTTCACAGCACAAATAAATTCTATTTGTGTTTATAGCGGCTACCGCAGTAGTACCACTTCCGGCATAAGGATCAACTACAATATCTCCTTCATTAGAATGTTTTTTAATTAATTCCTCAAACATCGGTAAAGATTTTTGAGTAGGATGAAATCTATCTTTTCCGCCATATATTGGATAGTTATAAACTCCATTATCATATTTACTGTTAAATGTTGCCTTACCACCTTTTACACAACTAATAGCTATCTCTCTTGCATTTGATAGATATGTTGCATATTGATTGACTGGCATTGGATTTGTTTTAATCCATTCTACAAACCTATGTTTAGAAAACTTACTCAATAAATTTGTCAAGCTTTCTATTTTCCATACATCAAAAAATATAATACATGAACCTCCCGGCCTTAGTATTCTATAAAATTCATTTATAGCTTTTTCTAAATCATCAATTGTAAAAGAACTATCCCACTCACCAAATTCAGTAGTTATAGCATATTTCTTTCCAAATTTTACATCTTCCTTTCCACCTTTCTCTAAACTATCTTTATAGGATTGCATCCCAGATTTTCTAGAGATAATATACGGTGGATCTGTAAGAACCAGATCAACAGAATTATTTTCAATCGTAGAAAGTAATTCTAAATCTGTTGTCTTAGCGTAAACGGACTCCATATTTTAAAATATCCTTTTTAGTAACAGTTGCTGCTAGTCTACGATCTTTCAAATGGTTAAGTTTTCCAAATTTCTTTTTAAGTTTTGGAAGTAATATGGATAAAACATCTTTACCACTCAATCTCCAAGATTCTACAAGACCTTTACTGCCAGCAAATCTATTAATATAATGGTGTTCATATTTTCCAATTTTTTCTTCTCTCAAATATTTCTCTTGTTCTTCCCAAGTATCTTGAACACTAATTCCAGTATATGCACCTTGAATAGTTGGCTGAACAGTCGATTTATATTCACATTCACCAACTTCGTCAATTCCATCTGCTCCTGAAAGTGATTCAGAAATTTCGTGTTGCAGTTCAATAGCTGCGAGAATTTCTTTAGAACGAGCATAAGAAAAAGCATCTCCTACCCCCATTTCCTCTTCACAAAGAGCAGCTAATGCAAGATATTGTCGTTTATATTCTCTCATGAATTTTTTAGACATTTTCATTAGAAACCTCTCGCCCAAATTCGTTTTACTGATTTTCCATTTACATAAATGGACATAGTATCGAACACATCAAAGATAGTGCCGACCAACTTTTCCAATTCATCAACTGCTCGTAAATGACCAGTTTTCACATCAATATTTTCCCAAAGGGAATCATTATTGCGAATTTTAATCATTTCTCGCATCAATTCTTTTGCTTCTTCAACAGTAGAAACAGATTTAACGACTCGTTTTCTACCTGCTCTGAACTCAAACATACTCTCTCTCATTAAGGTTATTACTCATTGTTCACTTATATTATAACACAGTTTTGATGAAAAAGTCAAGTGTTTATTACGACAAAGATTAGTATTTTGATTTATGTCGTCAAAAAATCCAATAAAGGTGAAGAAGCATTGATACGAGCTTCTGCAATTCCAAAATACTCCTCCTCCCGTTCAATTCCCACAAAATCAAATCCTTCATCTTTTGCGGCCATTCCAGTAGAACCTGAACCCATAAATGGATCAAGGACAATTCCACCTTTTGGAGTTACAAGGCGACATAGATATTTCATCAACTCAATCGGTTTGACTGTTGGATGATTATTTTTATTCAATCCCCTGTTCCTTTCGTTTTTGGAAACTTTTGGACAATAGAAAAATCGTGCTGCGGAGCCCTCACTTCCCTCGCGTTGTTTTTTAATGCCTTTAGAATCACCATAAACATTTGCACCTCCTGAACTAAAACCTTGTATTGTTTCTTCCTTTATAGATCCTGAAGTTGAATATGGAAACTCTTTCACAACAACTTCACTTCCATCGTGCATTACATTTGCTGGGAATCTGCCTTCTGTTTCATTTCCCTCAAATTCTTTCATACCAAATTTTAAATTACGTCTTGTAATACCATCGGAATTGCTCTTTCTTGCTCCAACTTTTTCTGTACCTATTCTACAATCATCAATATTGATTCCACCTGTTCCATGTTTCAAAACATTATCTGCGACAGTTCCTTCAAGTGGTTTCCTAGCCATTACAATTGGTTCGTGTGCTGGTTTGAGTGCAGTTCCCCAACCTTCATATTCGGAATCACCTTTAGTTAAAATTTCTGTTCCATAACCAAAAATGTCTTTGTTGTTTTTATTTGCATCTGCTTTAGCAATAGTAACTCCACTCTGTTTTGCTTTCTGTACATCTCCCCTTACTTTTTCACCTATAACTTTTCTTTTGTTACCAAGTTTCTTATCAACCGCCTTTCCGATATTAAAACTCTTTGGAAATCCTGAACCATACAACCACATAAGTTGATCTCGTACTTCAAAT
>CAZVIT010000123.1:0-2536 GCA_964626865.1 uncultured archaeon
TATTACTTTCGATAATATACATTATAAAAAGTAATATATAAAGGATTCGTTTTTTGTAAGCTCAGAATAGATCTCTGAAAAACACGGAAACCCCTAGAGTTTCGCAAAATTTTAGGGATTTGCAAATATTAGTATTATTATTAATATAATATGTTTTACTATAATCGATTAAATAATATATATTACTAAATAATGCTAAAAACCCTTATTTTAGCCTTATTGCTAATATAATATGTTTTAGTATATTATATTATATTATGTCTATAAGTTAATAGTAAAATTTGGTCATTTTAGAAGTAATTCAATGCATCCTCTGCCATCATTGTAACTTCAGAATCCTCAGAATCGTTATTCATAACCTTCTGTAAGGTTTCTTTTACTCTTTCATCGCCAATTTCCCCAAGAGCTGTAGCAGCTTCACTCCTTATTTCGATACCTCTTTCACTATTGATTAAATCATATTCATATTTATTCAAATCACTAGTAGGCCACAGAGGCATATTTACACCATAAATATTTTCCATCTCACTACTAATATCGACAATTTTTATAAGTACATCTAATACTTTTTGTCTAATCGAATCATCTATGTCTTGAGACATCCGGCCTAAAGCAGAGATCGTAGGAACAATGTACCTAAATGGTGCAGTGTCATTCTCCCAATCATATCCTTCTACGTACAGAAAATTAGGATAGCTACCCTCATCGTTATACCCCTCCGGTAGTGTTGAATTGAACACATGATCAACCAAATTAAATAAAGTTGTAATGCATGGTTCATAATAATTGTAATGGGAAAGTACAGGGACTAAATCTGTTATCAATGAATTTCGGTCAATATGTAATCCTTCATCCTGACCTCCTTCACCTTCAGGATCACTCAAAGCTTCCATGAATCTATTAAAAATATCTAAGAAAATTTTGATACCTCTGTTATCCTTCATCGATGCTAACGTACTCATAAATGATTGAATGAAAGTTATACATTCATCGTATTCCCAATCATCAAATAATGATTTTACTAAATCTACTACTTCGCACTCTTCAAATAATTCATCATCCCAATTGTGCCAAGCAAAATCACCATACTTATAATAGGGGCAAATAGTACCAAAATTTGTTAACATGTCTTCTATAAATTTATCTTCAAAACCATTCTCGTTTGCAAAGGTAATTGTAGATTTTAGAATGTCTTTATCAGTCATTCCAGTGTCATAAAATTCTTCAAACTTATCTGAGAAGTAACTTACTGAATCATCAAGACTCTTAGTCATAAATTACTAAGTTAACCCTATTATAAAATGCAACCTCGGTGCTTCGGTCATTAGTAATTCTCTATCATTTTTTCTATACTTTCAACTGCTGACAAATCAGAATACTCATATTCAATATTTTCTTCCCTAATAATTCTTATGACTTTTTCTTTCCCTAAACAATTGATTGCTTCTACTATTTCACCAAAGACACAAGTTGTTTCTTCAAAACAGTAAATAGGCCGCATCAAGGACTTTACAGCTTTTTTGACTGCTAATTCTCCCATTTCTATGCATTTTCCCCAATCATGTTTTGCAATTAAACAAGCAATTCGTTCTTCTTCTGTTTTAGGTTTTCCCTCCCAGTAAGAAAACGCTACATGAGATTCCCACCATGGTTCGCAAAGTAAGATAATTTCGCGCAGTCTTTCTTGTACTTTGTTTCCACCTATAGATGCTAAAGTAGCTGCAGTCTCATAACAAAGAAATGCAGTCTCTCCTGTTCTGTAATAGGGTCCATCTTCTGAATTTGGATTGTGATCCATGTAAAATTCCATAGCATAGTCACATTCATCACTAAACCTATTGCTCAAAACTTCTGCAGCATCTTCATCTTCCGTACCTGAAAATAAATCAGTTATTGCCTCTAGAATTGGCTCACCAATCCAAAATTCTTCGCCAATTTCTATTTCATCTAGAGATTTTAGAAGTAAATCTCCCGCATTTGCATTATTAATATCTATAAATTCAGATATAATGTTCTCCACTTCTTCATGCCCACCTTCTCTTAAATCATCCAGAAATTCGTAGAGTTTCTCAGAATTATTGTTTTCAGTCATTTCTCTTTATCATGAAGTCCTTCAACAGTATTAACGTTTTCCCACCAATCCTGGTTTCCCTCTTTCTTAGAAATATGTTCTACCCAGTTCCCTCCTTTCACGGCATTTTCTTTACTGATATATTCTTCACTCCCAATATAGATCCAGGCTTTTTCTATTTCTCCGCCTTCTAATTCAATATCACGCACTTCTCTATTGTAAGCAGAACTCCCGTGGTTTTCAGGATTATATCCTTCTAAATTATCTATTATTTTGGTAATTTTGCCGTAATCTTCATTTTTGACATACATTAGCATTCCATTAACATTGTTTCCTTTTGATTCTACAATCATAGGATAGTGTCCCATATCAAATAATTGGTGATTTTTGATTATGCCACTTTTTGTGTCTACAATACTATCTTTCCAAAGGTAATAATTTGGTTGATCTGGAATTAATGTTCCG
>CAZVIT010000124.1:0-2514 GCA_964626865.1 uncultured archaeon
AATCAATATGCTGAACCTGGTTTTCAGATGAGTTTATATTTAATTTTATTTTCAATGCTGGGCCATTTTGCGCGACTAATATATGGTGGGAAAACAGTAAATACTAGAGATGAGGAGACTAGTGAATCGGAGGAGGAAACAAATGAATCTTCCTAAATCCTTAATACTGTTATTTGTAGTATTATTGATAATTCCATTTGATGGTTTTTTTGGAGACTTTAGATATGAAACTTGTGAAGATTATGATGCATCTAATAGCAATCATGTTGTAATAGAAATGTACGAAGAGTATTATTTTGTTTGTAAGATAGGATATATTGAAGGGAAAGTCTCTCTTGGATGGAAAATCCACAATCCATATGAGATCAATATGACTGTATCTATACTAAATACGGAAAATTTAAACAATTTCATCTCTGGAGAACCTTATGGTTTTAGTAATGCAGAATTAGCCAAATTACATGTTAATTGGGAAGATAGAAATGAGGATTCTTTAAAGATAAACACTGATGTGAATTTAATTGGTGATATCTATTATTTAGTCGTAAATTTAGGTTATAGAAACACTTTTGGAAATGAAGATGTGGAACAAAAAAGCAGATTGACAGCCCACAGTGATTGGTTTTCTAACACAATATTGGAAGCTGATAAGAAATATATCACTTGTAGTATTGATCTCGATTATATTGAAGATTGGTAATCAAGCAATATCATAAAAAGGTCGTCTACTACAACATATTGTGAGCTCCGAATCTCTTGAGAAGTATGAATTTAAACAATCTCTTGAAAGAATTAAAGATTACAAGGGCCATGCTACTGAATTAGTAAGTCTATATATCCCTCCTGAAAAGAAAATTTATGATGTCCAATCATATTTACGTAATGAGTCTTCACAGTCTGCAAATATTAAGTCCAAATCTACAAGGAAAAATGTGAGTGCCGCAATAGAATCAATCACATCCAGATTAAAACTTTTCAAAGAAGTACCTGATAATGGTGTTGTTTTCTTTGTAGGGCATGTATCTAAAGGAGGAAATCAAACAACAATGGTTCAGGAAGTAATAGTTCCACCTGAACAATTACCAACTTTTCTATACAGATGCGATTCAAGTTTCTTTTTGGAACCTTTAGAAGGTTTAGGGGAAGTTAAAACACAATTTGGATTAATTGTGATCGATCGTTCAGAAGCTGCACTTGGGATACTAAAAGGTGCTAACATCAAAACACTCAAACATATGTATTCTCAAGTTCCATCAAAGCATGGCAAAGGGGGACAATCAAAACAAAGATTTGAACGCCTTATTGAGGAAGCAGCTCATGAGTGGTACAAAAAAGTAGCTCACTCAGCAACAGAATGTTTCCTTGGAAATGATGTGGAGGGATTGCTTATTGGAGGTCCAGGAGCCACTAAAGATTATTTCATAAAAAGAGAATATTTAAATCACGAATTGCAAAAAATAGTTATTGATTCTTTTGATACAGGTTATACTGATGAAACAGGATTAAGGGAAATTGTTGAGAGAGGAGCAAACCGTTTATCCGAAGTTCAACTTGTTAAAGAAAAGAATATTATGAATAAATTTATGAAAGAAGTATTGTCAACAAAAGGGAACTTAGCGACATACGGATTGAAGCAAATTGAAATGGCGTTGGAAATGGGTGCTGTGGATCATTTATTGGTTTCAGAAGGTTTTGAGAAAATGCCTAATATAGAGCAAGGTACAGTTAAAAGACTTGGGGAAATTGCTGAAAAAAGTAAGTCTACAGTAACTATTATATCTACTGATAGTGAGGAAGGAATATCCTTGCAGAAAGCTTTTGGAGGCCTAGCTGCAATGTTGAGATATCCAATAAGTTAAACATGTTATATACACGAAAATGCGGTGAAATAGTCGAGGAAGATTTTGGTTCTGAGCAAACTCTTTGTGGTTGGTTACAAGATACTAGAAATTTAGGTGGAATAGCCTTCTTGCAATTGCGAGACATTACTGGCGTAATCCAGCTAACACTTCTCAAAAAGAAATTAGGAGACAATTATAAGAAATGGGCAAATATTAATCGTGAATCTGTTGTTCTGGTGAGAGGTATTGTCAAAGAAAATAAAGAAGCTCCTGGCGGAGTTGAAATGCTTCCAGAGAAATTAGAAATTTTAAATAATGCAGAAACTCCACTTCCTTTAGGAGTAATAGATAAGATAGATAGTGAAATAGAAACTCGCTTAAATGCAAGATATCTCGATCTTAGAAAGAGCGAAATAGCAGCAAATTTCCAAATTCGCGCAGCAGTCTCAGGCGCAGTACATAAACATCTAAGAAGGGAAAAGTTCTTAGAAGTCCAAACTCCTAAAATTATTGCTTCGGCAACTGAAGGTGGAACATCCTTATTTGAAATGAAATATTTTGATAAGACTGCATACCTTGCCCAATCACCACAATTATACAAGCAGATGTTGATGGGGGGAGGATTGGAAAGAGTTTACGAGATTGGTCCTGCATTTAGAGCTGAAGAACATAA
>CAZVIT010000125.1:0-2468 GCA_964626865.1 uncultured archaeon
TACCTTTTCTTCGCCTCTGAGAATTATATTATCAATAAAAAATATTGAACAAGGACTATTCCCACATTCTGTTATATCATCTCCATCAGAGAATGTCTGGAAACGTAAAGAAACGTAGTCGGTGTCATCACTACCAAAATAACCCTCAAATTTTTCACTGTCTAACTCAAATTCTGCCCACTCCATTGAAGTGTTATCTGAAGATAAATACCCTATATTTTCCCAATCCATCCAATCTTTTGAAATCTGGAGGTTGAAAATATCTCCTTCTTCTAAATTTCCTCTATAAGTGAAACCTAGGTTCATTTCTTCCATTCCACTCAAATCTAATGGAGGTGACCTGAAAAAATCATCCTGATATGCCTCTGATGTGAATTTAGGGCAATCATCATCTCCAAACTCAGCCCAATCACATTCGCTTGAATCTGCATCCTCTTTATACCAGCCATAATTGTTGAATGTACCGAAAGCCGAATTACCATTCAACGCTGCAGAAATATTCTCAGTACCATCGTCGTCTGTACAATCTCTGGCCCAGCCACATCCATCTACGTCATGATCAAAATCTGTAGCTATATGCATGTTTATGTGATCTAAACTGTTAGCTCCATTATCATCAGTGTCACCAAAAGTAATTGAAGGACCAATCTCGTTCTCCCAACCTTCACCATTCTCAATCCATTTGGCAACTTCAACATCTCTTCGTAAATGATTGTTACTAGCGTCTGCATCTTCTCCAATTATATTAGCTTGGACATAACTAAGTCCAGATACCAAAAAAATAGAATGGCGTGCTTTATTCTCATCTCTATCATCAAATATACGTTGAAATCTATCATTAGTTCTGTTAAAAGTAAAAACAATACTATCTCCAGACTCTAGAGGATAATCATCGGAAATATGCATAGGATGGCCCTCTGGAAATGCTTCGCTACTAAGCGTATTATTGTATTGTACCCAACCATCTTCTGTTATCTTTATCCTTAAACTAATAACTACGTCATCAACAGATTCAGAACCATAATTTGTTACTTTAACTCTAATATCTTTCGGAATCATGGACTCTACTACTATACACTCTGAAGAACAGTCACCAATCCAATAATCGGAATCTGCTGCGACATCAATACTATCTATTCCTAAATCATAGTCTTCGCTTCTAGATGTAGAAGTTTCTATTTTATCTTCAAGAATTACTGACTCATCAGTTACAATATTTCCATTATAATAAGCCTGATTTGGAATTGTGTTAAGCACAAAACAAGCTAATACTAAGATAGAAAAAAAAGCGCGAACTGACCTTAAATGCCTTAGATACATGCCTCTACACATACTCACAAGTATTTATCAATATCTTAAACTTAAGAAAAAATACCTAAAACACACTGGAAAATACTATACATTCCAGAAACTGGACCAATATTACCTTCATTCTTCAACCTATTCCCTGCAATCACATCTAATTCTCGCAATACATCCAATGCTTTAGGAGTATCAAGATCATCATCTAGTGCTTGTTCAAACTTAGAAACCAAAGGTGCAGTTTCTTCATCATCTCGCGGGTCTGTAGAATCGACAATCATACAATCCACTGCATTTACTCCAAGACGTTCTCCTTCCTGACACGCTGCAAGTAAACCATCCGGTGAATATGGAGTAAACTCACGATAATGATGACTTAACAAATAGAATCGAAGAGCTGCGGGTGGACAATCTTCGAAAACTTCCTCCAAGGTTATTCTTTCTCCTCTTGATTTAGACAATTTACCTTCTGCATCTTCCATTAATCCATTATGCATCCAAAAATCGCAATAGTTGCCTAAACCTATTCTTTCAGCAAGTATAATTTCAGTTTCATGGTGAGGATAAATCAAATCAATTCCTCCCCAGTGAATATCAATTGGCAAATCTAATTCTGATGATGACATTAATGTACATTCTAAGTGCCAACCGGGTCTTCCAGCAGGTAAACCCTTGAATTCCCAAATTTTACCACCGTCTAATGGAGGACCCCAAAGCAACGTATCATGGGGGCTTTTCTTAGGTCCTGAATCGACCTCAGAGGTTCCCTCTGCTAATGATTCTTCCAAATTAACACCTAACAACTTACCATGCTCTTCTTGCTTTATTCTTAGAAAAATACCTTCTTCTGTTTGATAAGCTTCATCGGCATCCAATAATTTCTTAGTCTCTTCAGCTATTTGTTTAACAAATTCTGAAGCTCTTGTATATTTTGTTGCTGGAGTATTAGAAAGTAATTTCATTTTTCCCAAAAATTCATTTTCATACTTTTTAGTAAATTCTAGTTCATCAATACCCGCTTTGGAAGCTCCAATAGCAGTTTCATCTGAAACATCTGTAAAATTCTGGATATGGTTGACCTCATATCCTCTGTAACCTAACCATCTTTTCAAAACATCAAAGGAAACATAGGATTTTGCATGGCCGAGGTGCGTATCTGAATAAAC
>CAZVIT010000126.1:0-2457 GCA_964626865.1 uncultured archaeon
CTCCACCATCTCTTAGTGCATCAATAATGAGTACTTCAGGAACAATATCGTATGGTCCTCCAGTATGCCCTCCGATGCCTTTAGCTCTAGCGAAAGCAGTTGTTGCTATTACAGCATCACGTACTAACTCAATGTTATTAGTCAGACTTTTCAAATCAGAATTTGTTAATTCATTTTTAGCATTTAATTCTAAATTTACGAAACTATCGAAGTTTAATGGAAAAACCATGAGGCCTTATTTAGAAAGAGTCCTTAAATGTTCCCCGTATCAATTTGCTTTAAGATTTAAAATGTCAGATTTTCCACCATCTAAAATAGCAATTATAGAAACTGGAAATGGTTTTCCACAAGCTGCACCTAATACAGCATTATTTTCACTGAAAGAATAAACTGGCGTGTCCCCATTCTTAGCGACAGCTACCGTTTCTTCAGGACAATTAGATGATAAAATCACCAGTTTTGCAGACCCTGAAGTTATTGCTTTACTTGATTGATTTGCTCCAACAGATACTTTTCCAGTGTCTATTGCAAGTCTAAGAGATTTGTTTAGATCCATCTATTTTTTCCCTCCTTTTTTAGATTTAGGTTTGTAAATTGCACTCACAGCACCAGTACCTAGGTGAACAGGTTGCCCTACAATGATGTTTTCAGCAACACCAGTAAGAACATCAGATTCTCCGCTCAAGCCAGCTTGCAAAAGATGCGTAGATGTTATTTCGAAAGCTGCACGAGCCAATACAGAAACTTTAGCTCCAGAAATACCATGCCTTCCAATAGCTTGAATAGCTCCAGTATTTGTCATAACATCAGAAACTAACATATTGTGTCTTAGATCTACAGATAACCCTTGTTCAGACAATGTTTTATGTAATTCATTAGCAATTGCAATTCTTGCAGCTTCAATTCCAAGAACTTCAGCTACTTCGTGTATTGAATTTGTATTAGTCCTTGTAGGGTCAACACCTTCCACTTCAAGAATAGCTTGTAAATCAGAACCTTCAGTAAATATTACAAATTCATTATCTTCTTTTCTAACAATCGCACGTTGAATGTTTCCAATTCCATCAACCATCAAATGGCTAATTTTATCTTCTAATAGATATAATTTTTTAAAAGAAACATCATCTTCTTCTAGAATAATAGTTCCTTTCTCAATAGTCATTTTAGATTTTAAACGGCCTTTTTTCTTGATTCTAGCAGCCAATTCTTCAATAGGCAATCCACGATTTTTCAATATTTTCATGTCAGGTTTAATCAAAACTCTAAGATTTGTAATATCTGTACTTATTTCAGCTAATTGAGAAACAGATTGAGCTTCAATTAGGTTTGCAATTTCAAGAGCTTTCTTCTGAGATCCAGAAACGTTAGGTTCTAAGAAAACTTCCATAATTGGAGTTTTAGGAATTCGTCTTGCATCAACAATTTCAATCAATCTTGGAAGTCCTAAAGTAACGTTCATTTCAGCAACACCAGCGTAGTGGAAAGTACGCATAGTCATCTGCGTTCCAGGTTCGCCAATAGATTGGGCAGCAATTACACCAACAGCCTCGGTTGCATCTACTTTGTTTCTAGCATATTGTTCAATACCGCCATTAATTACAGTTTCAATTTGTTTAGGCTTTAATTTGTTTTTGATACTTTTTTCAGCAATTTCTCTAATAACTCCTTGAGGTAATGGACCTTTTTTCTTAGATAAAATTTGTCTAATGTCGTTTTCCATTTTATTTAGTTTGGTATATTTTTTTACTAAATTTTCAATATCTTTTTTAGTTAATTTGTTTGTTTCAGCTTCTATAGCAATTTCTTCATTGTAAAGTTCAGGAAGTTCAAAAGCTAAACTATTAGCCTGTTTACGGAATTTATTAATTTTCTTAACTCGTTTGTCTTCTGTTTCAGCCTTTTTCTTCTTTTTTACAGTTCTTTTAGATGTTATAGGTTCTTGAAGTTCTATGGCTGCAGCTTCAGCAGCAGCATCTCTAAGTTTAGTAATTTTTGTAGCCGGTACGCCTGCAGCTTTTAATTCGTTATCAGTTGCAATAACTACCTGAGAAGCTAAGAAAATACCATGCGTAAATAAGCTTAGTGAAACTTTTTGACTTAATCCCATTTCAGTAAATAATTTCAAAGCATTCATTCGTTCTTCTTCAAATCGTAATCTTTCTCTATCTAAATCTAGGCCATCTTCAACTTGAGTATAATTTCTGGCAGACTTAACTTGAGTGCCATCCATTTTACGGAATTCTTCAAGACGAATAGTCCTTGGCATCTCAATAAGTCTTTCAATTCTTAAGAATGTAACATATGGTTCACTAGTGTGAGCTGATAATAACAATTCTTTTTCTTCAGGAATATTAGGTCTATCAAAGGAAACCACTTCAGTTATAACAGACTGATAGCAAATTCCTCTTGTTTTAAGATAAACATAACCGTGGAAAGGGTATCTAAATTGCTTAGAAT
>CAZVIT010000127.1:0-2425 GCA_964626865.1 uncultured archaeon
TATCACAGGAAGCTAGAATGGAACATGTATATTACTCTAATCTAATATTTGATCGAAGGTAACAATGCCCGTCACAAGAAGTATTGCTATAAGGAAAGGTTGATGAAAAACATAAATTAACAAAGTATTTCTTCCTAACCAAAGCCATTTTTCCGGCCAATTTATACTAGTCAAGGCCTTACCCTCAGGATAAATAAATTTTGCAAAAACCATTGATATAAAAAATAATCCAAGCCAAGGATTTAATGGAAAATAATCAACTGCGAAGAAACCTGTTTCTCTTAAACCAAACCAAACTGATAATGGCTCTGATGACAAAGGTAAGAAAAATAAAAATAACCCAACTAAAAACCCAAAAATAGGTCTTTTTACAAATGGAAAAGCTACTATACTAGCTAAAGCGAGAAGATGAAGAACTCCAAAACGAATGTAAGCATCTGGCTGGAAAAAATAAGTGATAATTGTAATTACTAAAGCCCAACAAAATAGCCTCTTTGTCCTTTCTAAAACAAGCCAAATATTTGTATTTTCCCGATTTGCCAAATAATAAGATACTCCAGAAATGCAAACAAATAATGAAGCTGTAGTTCTAGCAAGATACCACCAAGGATCTCCTTTACTAACTTCCATAATTTTAAAAAAATTTAAATCTGAAACAAAATTAGATACTAGCATCATAACTAAAGCTAATGCTTTCAAAGAATCCAATTCTGTTAGCCTACTTTTATGATCCTGCGACAATTTTTATTATATCTCCATCATTCAATTCATGATCTTTACCAATAACTCTTTTGCTATTACAATCTATTGCTCTGATGAAACTATCTCCAATGTCTGTATGTACTTTGTATGCTAAATCTAAAGCTGTTGAACCATTAGGAAGAAGAAATGCATCTGGCAAAATTCTATTTTGTCCATCTGTAAAATGTGTTTCATCCTCAACAGGATAAATTGCAATTAAATCTAATTTTTCCAAAACAGCTTTTTCAAGACATTCTTGAACTCCTGTTGAACCATTGATTTTCAGAAAATCTGAAATTGAAGTTAATGCATTAATCTGATTATCAGTTAATTTGCTATTATCACTATCAAAATTAGATGAACCTGGATTATATTCTATCAAATTAGCTTTACTTGCATTTTTAAGAGCTAATTCATAATCTGCTGAAGTTAAAATTGCTGATGCTTGGACTAATTTTTTCTTATTGCCCTCTGATGCTATATCTGCTTTATTTGCTGCTACCACTATTGGTTTAGAAACATTCTGAATACTCTTTGCCAAAGTAAGCGCATCCTCAATGTCCCACTTCATTATAGGCTTAGAAATTGCAGCTTTTCTCAATGACAAGATTACAGATTCACGACTTATTTTCAAACCGGCTAATCTTTCAGATAGAAAATCTTCTATTTTTTCTCCAGCTTCTACTGCGCGAGCACTACGAGACCAATTTCTAATTATAATATTAGCAATCCAGTGATGTAATTCCTCTTTCAAAAAGTTAATCTCTTCTAAAGGATTTGCAGAATCCACTGAATTGCCCTCCAAATCTGTTTTTCCTGAAGAATCTACGACATGGATTAAAACATCTGCTTGTCGAAGGTCATCAAGAAATTTATTACCCATTCCTTTACCTTCGTGAGCTCCAGGAACTAATCCTGCCACATCAATCACTTCTATTGGAATATAGCGTATTCCTTCTTCTGATAATGAATTATTAGGATTTGGTATTAATCCTAAATCTTTACTTGGACAGGGCTTTCTTACGTAGGCAATACCTACATTTTTGTCTATTGTTGTAAAAGGGTAATCTCCTATTTGTGCAACTGCAGAAGTTACTGCTGTAAAAAAAGTTGATTTACCTGCATTAGGTTTTCCCACTAAACCTACTTTCATTAAAATCCGCCGACAGTTGGACCAAAACTACCACCTTTTGGTGGACCCTTACGCTTCTTAGAACGCTTAGGTTTTTCTTCATCTGATGGCTCCTCGTCAGCAACTTCTTCAACATCATCTACTTCCTGACTATTTACTTCTGTTTCACTTTCTTCTTTGAGTAATTTTAATTTTTCAGAAGCTGACAATTCTGAATCCTTGCTCTCTTCGACTACTTCCTCTTCTTCATTGCCTGATAGAAATTGTTCCATCCGAGATAGCTTTTTAGAAGAACTTGGTTTTGATTTTTCCTCACGCAATATAGCTGCAGTAGTCTTCTCTGCAACTTCTTCATCTAAATCCTTGGATTTTTCAGTTATTTCCATTTCACCATTGGCATCTACATCAGACACTGATTTACATGAAGGACATCTAAATGAACCTGGACGGGCGACTCTGACTCTCGAACTACATTGTAAACAATTAAGAATTATGGGAAATTTTATGCTTGTCTCTGAAATAACTGGTTTCTTTCTGATTGATAATCTAGGA
>CAZVIT010000128.1:0-2391 GCA_964626865.1 uncultured archaeon
CCAGAAATAGTCAAAAATCATCGAAATCGATATCTATTTCTATATCGTCTTCAGTAGTATTGCCATTGTGGCTTTTATATTTACGATTTTGGATATATGAATCTTTAATATACTGATAAGGGTCGAATGAATTGTCTAGTTCTTCCTCAAGATCGGATAAATCTGATCTGTCTTGAAGAATATTGATGAGATTGGTTTTTATTTTGAGATTTGTATCATCAATATTTAATAATGGATTAAACAATACATCTGTGAGATCTCCCGTCAGGCTCCGTAATGTTTTAGGTCCAAAAAATGGAAGCATTAAGTAAGGACCTTCTTTGACACCCCAAACAGCTAATGTTTGACCAAAATCTTCATCATGTTCAGGCAAACCCATGCTTGAGGCAGGATCAAACAAGCCAAAAATACCGATAGAAGTATTAACAGTAAACCGAAGAGTATCCTGCAATGATTCTTCAATATTGCCTTGCAACACTTGATTAATAATCGTTACTGGGTAATTTATGTTGCCAAAGAAGTTATTGAAACCTTTTTGCATAAAGTTTGGGATGATATAGGTATAGCCATCTGCAGCTGGTTCAAGTATAGCTTCGTCCAAATTTTCATTGAAAGCATATATAGAACGATTTCTATTCTCTAAAGGATCCATTGGATCATTTATTAATTCATTTTGATAAGAACAACCTGATATGAGTATTAGAACAAGGATCAAAAAAGTATGTTTTTTTGTAAATAATATATTCAAAATTTACCCTTCATTTTCTGCAATAAATTCTTCTATTTCTTGTAGTCGGGCAATAAATTTTGCTGTTTGTATTTCGTCAATTAACTCGACTGACAATGCCAATCTTAATTGTTCTGTAGCTTCTTTGAACATTCCAATACTTAAATAATATTCAGCCATGTATGAAAAAGAATCGGCATAATCTTCAGCAGCATTTGCTGTTTTGGCAATGAGCATTATTTGAGATGGAGAGGGAGTAACGTTATTAAATAAGTCCAACAATACTTGATGGGCTTTATTGGGGTCCCCATAATTCAACTCAGCTAAAGAATAACCCATGGTGATAGGCACATTACGAGGAGATAGTTTCATGATGCTATTTATATAGTTAATAGCTCGCGAATAAAGTCCTTTACGTATTAATAAATCTGTATAGGCAAGGTGGAAATGATTATATTCTTCATAGTTACTTATTAGGAACGTGAGAATTTCTTCAGCTTCCTGCAGTTGGCCCATTTCAATTAGACTGAGTGACCAGCCGTACAAATTACCGATTTCTTGATTTGTTAAAGAGTTTTTTTCAATCTTTAGTCCCGAAACTTTAAATTCGAAAAACTGATTGGCTTTTTCAGGAGTAGTACTGTAGATATTTTTTATTCGTGCCTTTGTTAACTCAAAGCCTAAAGAATCGGGTATTCTTTTGACAGTCAAGTTCCTTGCTTGTTTTAGCGCAGAGGCAGCTCGATTGACTGAGGTAGGGTGAGTTCTTAGAAATTCTACAGCTGCAGCGTTTCTTGGATCACCACCTAATGAGAGTTTATTGAACATATCTGCCATTGAATAAGGATCGTAACCAGCAGATGCTAGGGTTCTGATCCCAATAGAATCGGCTTCAATTTCCATTTCTCTTGTAAAATCAATTTGCCCTTGTGCCATGATGGATGGTGCTAACATCGTACCTGCCTCAAGAAGTTCACTACTACCTGATATGGCGCTCAATAACACAGCTCCTAAAAGTACTAGACCGCCTTGAATTGTGTTCGGTACGTTTTCTCCAATTTGCCTAGCAATATGTCTTTGAGTCACATGGCTTATTTCATGTGATAAAACGGATGCAAGTTGGCTTTCATTGTCTGAATTTGTAATCAATCCCAAGTGAATTCCAATGAACCCACCTGGCATTGCAAAGGCATTGATTGAATTTTCAGGAACCAAAAAGTAGTGAAAACTGAAATCACCCTCTTGAGCCTTTGACGATAGCTTATCTCCTAAATTCTGGATGTATTCTTGCAACAAGGGATCTTCAGCGACTTGACCTTGTTTTTGCATTGTTCTGAAGTAGGTCCTACCGATAGCAGGTTCGTCCATTTTGGACATGTAAATATCTGATGGGTTGCCTAAATCAGGGAGTTCAATTTGAGAGTGACACAGACTTGTTTGTGTACACAAATACAACACTGCAAATCCATTCAAAAAAATTTTTTTCATATTAAAAGAAAATAGTACTTAGATATTTTTTAGTGCACCTAATACATCTTCTATATGGCCTTTTACTTTTACTTTTCTCCACTCATTGATGAGGATCCCATTTGTATCAATCAGAAAAGTACTCCGTTCAATGCCCATGTATTTTCTGCCGTACATATTTTTTTCTTTGATTACAT
>CAZVIT010000129.1:0-2390 GCA_964626865.1 uncultured archaeon
TGTAAACCAGTTGCTGTATTATAATTTCCAGTTGTGTTTGCTTTAAGAGCCTCGGAGCCGGTTGCAACATTCTGAGTGCCGGTTGTGTTTGACTTTAGAGCTTCGGAGCCAATTGCTGTATTACTACTTCCCGTGGTGTTTGCCTTTAGAGCCTCAGATCCAATTGCTGTGCTCCCATCCCCAGTAGTGTTTGAGTGCAATGCCCAAGATCCACTTGCTGTATTATAATCTCCAGTGGTATTTACTTTTAGACCTTCGGATCCAATTGCGGTATTCCCTTTCCCTGTAGTGTTTGCTCCTAATGAACCATATCCAACTGCAACATTTTCATCTCCAGAGGTATTCGCATCTAAAGAATAATTCCCGATAGCTACATTGAATTCACCACCAGCAATAGCGCCACCTAAGGCATCAGTACCAATTGCGAGATTATCATTTTCTGTATCAGCCGCGTCATATGCTCCAAGACCAATTGCTATATTACTGTGACCTGTAGTATTACTTTCTAATGCATTAACTCCAACGGCAATATTTTCTGTTCCGGTAGTATTACCTTTTAAGGATTGATATCCGACTGCTATATTATTAGACGCTGTTGTGTTAGAGGTTAACGCTTGTCTACCCACAGCAGTATTCTTTCCGCCTGTTGTATTACTTAAAAGTGCGCTATTACCAATTGCAGTATTTGATCCACCTGTTGTATTCAAGTATAAAGCATCAAATCCTAATGCTGAGTTTCCACTACCAGTCGTATTATCTTCTAAAGCTTCGTAACCAACCGCAACATTATAGCTACCTGTAGTATTAGATTCTAAAGATTCAGTTCCAATAGATGTATTAGCATATCCTTCAGTATTCGAGGTTAATGCATTATGCCCAACAGCTACATTTTTATCAGCAGTAGTCACAGCATCTAGAGCGGTTGCACCAACTGCCACGTTATAGCTCGCAGAATTAGTAGTTGATGATGGATCATTACCAATATATATCGAGTTTGTTTCAATTAATACATCTGAAACTCCATTTAAAGAAGTTGCTCCAGTCGATGAGGAAAGACCGCTTAAGTCAACTGTTCCACCATCAGTTAAGCTCAACACTTTTGTGCTGGAATTAAAACTTAGGTCTTGAGTATCGGTATTATCTTTATAGGCAGATAATAATGCAAAATTACCTTCACTAATATATAATGTGTCTCCACTGATCCTTAAGGTTTGGTCATCTGTATTATCTTTATAGGCAGATAATAATGCAAAATTACCTTCACTAATATATAATGTGTCTCCACTGATCTTTAATGTTTGATCATCGGTATCTATTATCATTTCACTAGTTTTAGCATATACAGATAAGGTGTCAAGCTTTGCATATGTTGATAGCGCATCGATTTTTGCATATCCAACTGCAACATGTGCTGTGTCAGCTTTGATAGCTTTCACTGCTTTTGCTGCTTTGATCGCAAACATGCTACCACCTAATTCCTGCCGTGGAGTTAAGACTTCATCCTTTAATTGAATTTCTAAAAAACCAGGTGTGTTTAAAGCAATCAGAGGCACGGTACTACCTAACATGGTACTAACCATGCTCCCATCAACATCGACAGTTTGGGTTTCTTCCCATAGTTTATTGCCATCGCTTGATGCATCATAGATACGAAATGTCATTTCATAGCTTCCCGGTGCAATCGGTGCATTATTGGTGTCAGTAAGGTAAGCTTGAAAGCTGATCTTATGTGGCACTTGTGCAATAAGAATATTTAAACTTAATAATACGATTAACTTTTTCATGATTTTCTCCTATTTAAGGTAAGTAATTTTTTGTGTTTTAATTTTATCCTGATGGGTAACCATCAGGATATAAGTGCCTGTAGCAAGCGGGTCGCCAGTTGCATTGCGCGGATTCCATTGAAAGGAATACATGCCTGCTGAAGGGTAATTTAGTTTATGATCCATTACAATTCGGCCCAAGACATCATAAATAGTAATTTGTACTTGACCCATATCTGGTATCTCCATGTCAATTCTAGTTGTAGGATTGAATGGATTAGGATAGGCTGGATTAATTTTAAAAACTGTAGGTATAGTCAATTCATCCTCAACATCTAATTTTGTCCAGCGGGCTATCCAACCCCAATACCCTGAAGAAAGCTTGACTAAATTATTTGAAGATAAACCAGCCGCTGGCTGACCAAGCGTTCCATGTAATTTATATGAACTACTTTGAGCATTTACACTAGCTGAGCCTAAAACCGATTTCTTTATTTGTGTAGATTGTGCCATTAGAGGTAATAACGCAATCTGAAATAATATTATTATTTTTTTCAAAACATCACCTTATGGGTTATTTAGCGCTTAGAATAACTGGAACCAAGATCTCATTTTTTCTAAATGGGG
>CAZVIT010000130.1:0-2373 GCA_964626865.1 uncultured archaeon
GAATGAGGACGTTTTCCTTAACTCTGATTGTATTAGATTTGATGGTCGCTTATCTATAGAAGTGATTGCAAATAAGATATATGAGGAAATTAGATTAAATAACAAACTGGATAGATATCTTTGAAATTAAAGCAACTCATGGAAAGAGAGAAATTTCCTAGTATCTTCAATGTTACTTTGGGAAATTATCTGTCGTCTAAATACGATTGGCATGGTGAAATTATATGGAACGGAGAATCAGAAGAGAATTCATCGGCTTTGCTAGTTAATGAAAGGGTTAATATAATCTTTCCGTCACACTTAAAGCCACGTGATATAAGATTATTCGCAAGAGAATACACTTACCATAAAAAACCTTTTAGGCGGCTAGCTCAAAGTGTTTATGTTTATTTTAGTACATCGAAAACTTTAAGAAATTTTTTTGCATCTTATGCTTTACATATTAATCCTTACCCTGATTTTTTATTAAATATATGTATTTTGCCGGGAAATCATTCTATAAGAATAGTCAATCTAGATTTGAATGAATGTTTAGTGTTATCAAAGGCTGGCTATAGGTCTGATAAGATTGAAAATAGTATTAATTTTCGAGCCTTATATTCAGATCTGCCAGGCCCAAAAATTCTTGATTGGGATTTGTTAGAAGGCTGGTATATTGAAGAAAGGATATTTGGAATACCGATAGATAGATTGCCTAAGCAAAATGATCAAGAAAACGCATTAAGTGAAGCTTGTCTTTTTTTGAGTAAGATACATAAGAAAACATTAAAAAGAATAGACAATTCTAAATGGCTAGAAGAGAAATTCTCGGAGATAGATTTGGCGATAAGTCAGTTACCTGAATGTTATAACCTGTCCCTTAAAAACCAAATTATTAGTCTTAAAACACACTTGATTGAATTATCTCAAAAATCCTTCCATTCTGGCCATCAGATCGAGGTCGCAATGACACATGGTGATTTCCAGCCTGCAAATATACTGTCCCCATCAAACCAAGAAGAACGAAAAGTTTTCATTATTGATTGGGAATATACTGGATTACGATGTAGTCATTATGACGCGTTTGTATATAACTTAGATGCGCGCCGCCCCAAAGGACTGGCAAACAGAATTAAAAAATTAATTCAAAATAAAAATAATTTAGATCCAATTCTTGGCATGGCGGGGTTAAATAATTTACATAATAATAACGTAAAGTCTCTAGTGTCATCATTCCTTGTGGATGAATTATTATTTCGACTTGATGATACTAATATTCCTAATCTAAAAGAGCCTTCAGAAGGATTATTATTTTTTATGAGTGAAGTAAAATTAATAAAATTTGGGAAATTAACTTCAGGTTAATTGATAAATGAATAAGAAAAAAATAAATAGATTGATCATGTTAAATCAGATGGCAGGCCCTTTATTTAGAGAACTTGCAGAGGATTTAGCGCCACTTTATGAAAATGGTTGCATTTTAATGACAGGGCACCCAGATACAATAAAGCAAAAAGATTCTCAAAGTTCTAAATTAGTTAAAAAGAAGGGACCGACGTATAATCGCTCTTCTAAATTTAGGCGAGTGCAATCTTGGTTGAGTTACGTTTTAGTCTCAACGAGATATATTCTTTCCGCAAAATCAGGAGATGCCATTCTACTGGTCTCGAATCCTCCGATATTAGGACCTTGGGTTTGGTTACTCACACGTTTCAATGCCACTCCTTACTGCATTCTTGTCTATGACATACATCCAGAAGTGTTGATAAGGCTAGGGGCTTTAAAAAAAGATAGCTTGATAGTAAAGCTATGGCGAATTGCAAATCGACTAGTAAATGAAAATGCTGAATTAATTGTTACGATCGGCAGTAGAATGGCTACTGTTTTAGATTCGCAGAATACATCAAAATCTAAACGCGTCGTAACAGTCTCTCCTTGGGTAGACACAAAGGAAATAAGACCTATTCGTCGATCTGAAAATCCCTTCGCAAGAAATTTTCAGAAAATCAAAGATAAAATTATTATTTTATATTCTGGAAATATGGGGGCATCGCACGATATAGATAGCATGCTCGAAGCGGCAAGACTTCTGAAAGATGAAAAAGGTATTCAATTTATTTTTATTGGGGACGGGGAAAAGCGTTCAGATATAAAAAATTTTATTCAAAAGCATAGATTAAGAAATATTTCATTGTTACCATTTCAATCTGAATCTATGATTAAGTATTCACTCCCAATTGCAGATATATCATTAGTATCACTTGATCAAGGAATGGAAGATTTGATGGTTCCAAGTAAGTCATTTTATTATTTATCGTCGGGTTCGGCTTTGATTGCAATTGCAAACAAGAATAGCGAGCTTTCGGATGTATTGGGTCAGAGTAATTGCGGCAT
>CAZVIT010000131.1:0-2350 GCA_964626865.1 uncultured archaeon
TATGTTTGGTGGAATGAGTGCTAAAGCTCTTACACTTTGTGCACTTTATACTGCACAAGGAATTCCTTCAGGTTTTATTTCTTATACTTTGATTGCTTACTTAGCTCAACAAGGTTTCACGGCTGCTGAAATTGGAAATATGCTATTCTGGGTTTATTTACCTTGGGTTTTCAAATTCCTATGGGGACCTTTCGTAGATAACTATCATTACTTACCTATGGGGCGCCGCAGACCTTGGATTCTAGGTGCACAAGCAGGGATGGTCGCTACTGTTGTAATTATTGCATTGGTACCTGGAATTGAAAGTAAAATTGCTCTTCTTACTGTACTATTATTCTTCCACAATTGCTTTGCATCTTTACAAGATGTTGCCGTAGATGGGTTAGCTGTAGATATTTTGAGTCCTGAAGAATTTGGTAAAATTAATGGTTTTATGTTTGGAGCAAAACGTTTCGGTACAATGATCGGGGGGGCTGGTATTGGATACTTTATTGGTTCTCTCGGTATTGCTGGTGGATTGGCTTTGACCGTCCCAATGCTATTGATTATTATGTGTCTTCCTGCATTTATCAGAGAAAGGCCTGGAGAAAAATTATTTCCATGGACTGAAGGTGAAGCCGTTATCAAAACAAAAGATGATAACATTAAAGAGGAATTAGAAACAGTTTGGGATGACTCTGAGCAAGAGTGGAATATGGGAACTCATACAGCTCAGTCATTAGGTGTAGACCTTGGAATTTTAATTGCGCTAGATTTGTTTTTGTTATTAACAATAGGTGATTTTGCAGGTAAAATATGGTGTCATATTCTTACTTTTGGTTTAGGTGTGACTTATTTTGTATTATTAAGAAACAATACTGTCGGTCAACAAGCATTTGATTTGGCTCCTGAAAAAAGTGATATCGTTAAAGCACTTTCTCTTAGAGCTCCATTGATTGGGATGCTTTTAGCTATGCTTACTTACTTCTGGGAATTCTTGATTCCTGTTCTAAATGTTCTTTTCATACAACAACTAGGGTGGAGTGATGCGGAGTATATTGCAGTAACTGGAGGTTGGGCTGTAACTGCAGGTATAGCTGGAACTATTGGTGGTGGAATCATTGCTGATAAATATGGTGCAAGGCGTATTGCTAGTTTATTCGCTATTTTAACTGGATTATCTATATTTACTATTGCTCTAGCTGAAGATTTATGGCAAAATAGAACTGTTATGACTTGGCTAATTATCATATATCCTTTCTTTGGAGCTGCAATGGGAATTTCTCTTATTTCTCTGTTCATGAATGTGACATGGCCAAAAATTGGAGCTACGCAATTTACTATGTATATGGCTCTTTTGAATTTTGGAGCTTTATTCGGTCTTAAAATGGCAGGATATTTTGAGGAGAATTTCACATATACTACTACTATTATGATTGGGGGGACTTGTCAGCTCCTAATTGCATTTGTTTTACCATTTATTGACCCTGGACAAACTAGAAGAGAGTTAGGAAACGAATTTTAAGCGATAATCCTTAAATGGTGGTCTTTCTGGAAGGTCGTCTTGGTGACAAGACAGGATTTAAGAAATGAGTAATAATATCTATGTAGGAAACTTGCCATGGTCTTTCAAAGACGACACACTAAGAGAGCTTTTTGAAGAGCACGGAGAAGTATCTGATGCGAAAGTAATAGTCGATCGCATGAGTGGTAGAAGCCGCGGTTTTGGATTTGTTGAAATGGCAAGTTCTGATGATGCTGCAGCTGCAATTGAGGCCTTAAACGGACATGAAGCCGAAGGTCGTGAATTAAAGGTGAACGAGGCCAAACCTCGAGATGGTTAATTTTATAGAAAACGACGAACATTATATTCTGGTTTCACTGTTAATCACAGTTTGTATGCAATTAAGCTTTTTTGCTATAGCCTACGGACTGCAGATTGACAAAGTAACCGATTTTGCTGGTACTTCTAACTTTCTAGTTTTAGCTATCTTTACTCTTTGGTTAAGTGCTGACTTTTCATTTCCAAAGATAATTGGATCACTTATGGTTGCCCTATGGTCTATAAGGCTTGGTTTCTATTTATCTTACAGGATTATAGTTTGGGGAGAGGATCACAGATTCGATGAGATGCGTGCAAAATTCTGGAGTTTCTTTGGATTTTGGATATTACAAATTTTATGGGTATTTTTGACATCACTGCCTTTAACCTATTTCAATAGTCTTGACGGAAATATTAATTTGGATTCAATAGCTTATCTTGGAATTGGGATGTTTGTAGTTGGATTCGTGATAGAAGCCTGGGCTGATTACAATAAATTCAATCACAAGTTAAATGGAAAAAAATGGTGTAATATTGGCCTTTGGAAAT
>CAZVIT010000132.1:0-2235 GCA_964626865.1 uncultured archaeon
TAATGGCAATTATGATATTCCTTTCATTTGTTGCAGCAGTAATCATGCTTCCTGCCTTACTTTATCAGTTTGGTAATTTAGAAGGAAACAGGTCCTAAAACCCACTTCTCTTGAATTTCTTATCTAGTTCGTCTGGAGTAATTGTCATTACAGTTGGCCTTCCATGAACACAAGCGTATGGGTTTGGAATTGATTCCATTTCTCTTATAACAAATTCCATTTGAGCCATGGTCAGTTTGTCACCCGCTCTAAGAGCAGAATGACATGCTACAGTATACATCATATGTTGATGCCTATCTTCAGCGGATTTCATGGTGCCGCTTTCTACCACATCGTCGATAGCCTCTCTTATTCGTTCAGGTTCAGATCCCGCTAACAATGCAGGTACGCTTCTTATCATAAATGAAGAGGGGCCAAATTTTTCAGCTTCAAAGCCCATTTCATTTATTTCTGGAATCATTTTTTCAAATGCATTTGTTTCGCTTTTTGAAAGTTCTAGTGAGATAGGAGCTAGTAAATTCTGCGTTCCAATTCTCTTAAATCTCATTTGATCTTTTAATCTTTCATACATTACTCTTTCATGGGCAGCATGAAAATCGATAATGAATACGCCATCTAAACCTAAGGCAACTATGTATTTGTTTTCTACAAGTGCTAAAGGTCGCATTGTAGGCATATTTGTTTCCTGAACATCATGTTGATGAAAATCAACTTCAAATTCTTGCTGAAAAGAATCAATATTATTCAATTGTCTTGGTTTTGTTTTAGTATTAGCAGCAGTAATACTGTTAAATGAAGTTTTAGAATCACTTAAGTCTACATGCGCAATTAGTGCATGCTCAGCTAAGGTTTCATTGATTACAACCCTAATTTTTTTGTTGACAACTTCTTCCTTTGCAATTCGAACAATTGTTTTTGCAGGATGAACATTTACGTCTACATCACTCTTTGGTATTTCTATAAAGAGTGCACCTAATGGAAAATGCCCCTCATGGAGTAAACTTCCATATGCCCCTTTGATAGAATAGCAAACGTTACGAGCTTGTACTGGCCTTCCATTTATGTGTAGGTAGAGTCCTGAGGTGGTTCTTCGAGATATTGCAGGTTTTGTTAGAAAGCCCCTTATTTGAAAATCTTCATCATCTCCCTTAATTTCAATTAATTCTTTCGCAGCATCATTTCCTAGAAGTACTCCTATTCTGGTTTTCAAATCAGATTCTGGAGCATCAATAATTTTTCTTTCGCCATGCTCTAGATTAAATGAAACATCAGGTCTTCTGATAGCTTCTATAGTAACAATTTTTACAATATGCTGAAGTTCGGTTGAAACTCTTTTGAGATATTTAGATCGGACGGGGGTGTTGAAGAATAGGTCAGCAACTTCGATTTTAGTACCTTGAGGAGTTGCTAAATCCTCGATTTCGGGTTCACTTTTTCCTTCAATAGTTATTCGAGTTCCTACTTTTTCACCTTTCACAGAAGTAGATAATCTTAATCTTGAGATCGAGGCAATAGAGGGCAAGGCTTCGCCTCGAAATCCAGATGTGTTGACCGTCTGTAAATCATCGAATTTTCTTATTTTTGATGTAGCGTGTTTTTTGAAAGCCCATTCCGCATCTACACGATCCATACCTTTTCCATCATCTCTAACAACGATTAGAGAGGTCCCTCCATCTTCAATTCTAATCCATATGTTTTTAGCACCAGCATCTAAGGAATTTTCAATAAGTTCTTTAACGACCGATGCAGGCCTTTCAATCACTTCACCAGCAGCAATTTGGTTAATTGTGTGTTCATCTAAAACTAGGATGCTCCCCATCGATTAATTCCTATACTGACCCTATTTATTATATTATAACATAAGACTTAAGAAGTATAGATACATAATCATTTATGGATATAGCACAATTAAAGCAATATTCGCAATACTTTGGTTTTGGCTGTCTGGCTCTATACTTAGGTCTTCTTATCTGGGATGCATTTTTAGATGGTGATGAAGATTTTAATTTCCCAGGTTTCAAAGAGATTATAGCATTTGTAGGTGCATTTTTCTTGGGAATGTTTGTTTCAGACATGAAAAATAAAGGTAAAGCGTCAGAATAATCGAAGTGGATTTCACATTAACCAATTTAAAAAGCCCCCTTCTTTAGATAATTATGAAGCACATAGTGTCCATAGATGATTTAGACAAAAAAAGCATCATGGACATTTTGAAACGTGCAAAGGAATTGTTAC
>CAZVIT010000133.1:0-2219 GCA_964626865.1 uncultured archaeon
CTGGCCTGACTCATGAACAACTTATGAATGCTATTGATTTACTAGGGACTAAAGTTTCACCGTTAGTAAATAAATAGGGGCGGTATTCCCTACTTCTTGTCAACTCCCATGATGCGTCAGTATCACGCCATAAAACGAGAAAATCCAGACTCTATTCTTTTATTCCGAATGGGAGATTTTTATGAAACATTCGGAGACGATGCAAAGATAGTTGCAAAAGATTTAGACATTTCTCTTACGGCTAGAGACAAAAATTCCGATAATCCAATTCCTTTAGCTGGAGTTCCTTATCATGCTCTAGATAATTATCTAAGTAAATTAATCAAAAAAGGACATCGTGTTGCAATATGTGAACAATTAGAAGATCCAAAAAGCACTAAAGGATTAGTTCGAAGAGGCGTAACCAGAGTAGTTAGTCCTGGAACTGTTGTAGAAGGCTCTATGCTAAGTAAATCTAACAATTTCTTAGCTGCGATTAATGAAACTGATGATGGGTTGGGCTTCTCTATAATGGATATCTCGACTGGTGAATTCTCAACTGCTCAATTCAAGGATAGAGAAGCTTTAGAATCTGAAATGGCACGTTACTCTCCCGCTGAAGTGATAATTCCTAGCGGAAATGAAAATATTTCAAACTGGATGTTGGCAATGGGAGTGCACACCACACCTAGAGAATCGGAATCTTGGACATATCCTGTTGCAAAGAAAATTCTTGAAGAAAGATTTGGAAGCGTTTCTGAATTGAATACTTATCCTATGGCAATAACCTCTGCTGGCGCAATCTTATCCTATGTTAAAGACACACAATTCAGTGATTTACCGCATCTCAGACCTCCCTCTTTGCTAGTTAAAGCAAAAACAATGACTTTGGATGCTGTAACTTTAAAAAATCTGGAAATTGTAAAAACAATTGGAGATTCTTCTAAAGATACTTTGTTTGCTATTCTAAACAAAACTTCTACAGCTGGAGGATCAAGAAAACTAAAGGATTGGTTACTACGGCCATTACATGACTTAAAAAAATTAAATGAAAGGCATGATGCTGTTCAAGAATTATTTGACAATACATTAAGTCGTAGAGAAATAAAAGACTTCTTGAAAGGATTCCAAGATGTAGAAAGATTACTATCAAGGTTAGGACATGGTTCAATCTCACCTAGAGATTTAGACAGTCTAAGAACTAGTCTAAACACACTAAAAGATTTGAAGCAATTCCTAAGTGAAGAACCACTAAAATCCAAACTAATGAAAAAATTAGTGAAATCTATTGATACTCATAAGCAAGTTTCAAAAAAATTAGAGGAAGCTCTTGTCGAAGAACCGCCTCTTGTATTGAGAGATGGAGGAATATTCAAAAAAGGATATTCTAAGGAATTGGATGACTTAAGAACAAGAGCAAGTAGTGGAAGAGAATGGGTTGTTGCTTTAGAAAGTGAAGAAAAAACCAAAACTGGAATTCCTAAAATTAAAGTAGGATATAATCGTGTATTTGGATATTATTTAGAAGTTCCAAAGGCATATGCAAGTAAAGTTCCAGAACATTATCACAGAAAGCAAACTGTTGCTGCTGGTGACAGGTACATTACACCAGAATTAAAAGAAAAAGAAACATCAATTTTACGTGCTGATGAAAGATCACAAGCATTAGAAACTGAATTATTCAAAGAATTAAGAGAATGGATTATGGAGTTCTTAGGTTCTTTACAAGCTACTACTATGGCTGTATCCAAAATTGATGCTATTTGCTCAATGGCGGAAGTTAGTCAATCTAACAATTATGTAAGACCTGAAATGTCTGATGATGGTGCTTTGTCGATTTCAGATGGAAGACATCCTGTAATTGAGGTATTGAGAGAAGGAAGTTACATCCCAAACAGCTTGCAATTAGATAACAAACAAAGGCAATTGATGATTCTTACTGGGCCTAATATGGGAGGTAAATCTACCTATATGCGCCAAACGGCACTGATCTCAGTTATGGCACAATCTGGCTGTTTTGTTCCAGCCTCTTCTGCAAGATTAGGAATTGTGGATCGTGTATTCACTAGAGTTGGAGCTCATGATGATTTGGTACATGGGCATTCTACATTTATGGTGGAAATGTTAGAATTAGCTAACATTTTACGAAATGCTACTCCCAATAGTTTAGTTTTACTAGATGAAATAGGAAGAGGAACTTCCACATTTGATGGGTTAGCTCTTGCTTGGGCTGTTGCAGA
>CAZVIT010000134.1:0-2214 GCA_964626865.1 uncultured archaeon
AGTCAGGAGATGGAGGGCGACCGACGGTCTTAGGCTGAGGAAAGTCCCCTCTCCAAGAGCAAAGCAGCCGCAAGGGGCCCGAGAGGGTCGGCACTGAAACAGAAACGACACAGCCCTATCTTATGGAATGATCGTCCTGGACGTGACGTCGATAGAGGATTTGGTGAAACGAACATCCCTGCTGGAGCAATTCCAAGTAACCGCATCGACCTGCTCGGGAGCGGTAGGTAGGAAGCATAGCTAAATGTCGCCAACCGTTTTTCGGTTAACAGAAAGGGGCTTACTCCCATCACCTGACAAATAATACATTTTCCGAGGATAGCTATATAAAGAGGGTTTACTCCGCGGCGAACATAATGGCAGCAGACTATTCTGAAGAACCGAAATGCACGCAAAAAGGGACTGGATGGGTCACGTTTGATACTAGTCCTAGACCTAGAAAAAGAAAATTGATAAAGAAAATGTCAAGAAGAATTGAAAACTTTAGAAGTAAGAAAAGAACCAAACAAGACTCCTAACGAATCAAATATCATATCCATTGTAGACATATACCGTCCCGGAACAAAACTTTGATGATATTCATCTGAGATTGCAAATAAAGTGCCAATCAATATAGTTCCATGTAATGGATTAGTAATAAGTAGACTATCTACAGAAATAGACTGGAATAACAAAAAACCCAAGACAGAATACTCTAAAAAATGGAATAATAAATCTACGTTTTTAATACGTAAGGCTTCTTCAGGAAGATTATCCTGAGGGGTGTGGCTGAGATAGAATATAAAAAACATGTAGAAAACAGTTGCAGTTGTATAATATTTCACTACAATTTACCTTCTTTCAATAGTCTCAAGTCATCTAAATCATCAGAATCAAAATTGTTTGGTGGTTCACCATCAATCTGATTAGCTATGTCTTGACTTTCAATAGCCCAATACATAACTGAGTCCTCATTATTTGAATGATGAGGATGCTGAGGGTCCTCATGATCATGAGGTGATTGATAGCCATTATTTACTAGGCCAAGTAAATGACCAAATTCATGAACAATTACTGATTTCTCGATATCTTTAGCTGAAATAAGTAAAAATGCCGCATCTTCGATTTTTTCTTTAAACATAACAAACGAAGTTCCTGAATATGCCAAACCTAAAGTCTGATCGTTATCTTTGTACTCTCCATTTAGATATAAAATATGAATAACAAAAGTGTTGCCACTCTTAAAACGAGAACGTTCCTCATTCTCAATTTCTAATATCTCTTCTAGTGTATAACTATTTTGAGTGCTACCAAAACTACTCTGACTAATAGTAACTGTTGACTTATCTGTGACTTCTTTTATTCTTTGTTTCAAAAGATTTAATGCATCTGAATCTGGTGAATTGCCAGTTACATAATTAATCTCAAGATGAATCGATGAATATTCATTTGCTCTTAATATTTCATACCTGCATTGGCCTGTAGCATTGTCACAGCTAACCAGTTCGTCCTTTAGACTATCCAAACATCCGGGTGTGGCCAAAACCAGCATAATAGTGATGGCCAAGAATTTATGCATATTCGTATACAAAATAGCTTGATTAAAAAGTTACCAATACTATGCTCAATAAAGTTCCCCTAAGATTAACCTCGGATCGGGATAATCCTGTAACGCCTGTAATCTGTCCGAAGGAGAAACAACTCCTGGCAAGTCATGTGTTTTCGGTTCTATCAAAGACAATTGAAAATGAAGATGTGGTTCCCAACCTCCATTCTCAGCTTCAGGACCAAACGTGGCAATAGTCTCACCTCTCTGAATCTTTTGCCCTATTGACTTTTTAGCTATAGATTCTGAGCTTAAATGCCCATATAAGGCCCAAATATTAATCCCCGATATCTTATGAGCTGTAATTATTACATATCCATAATCTCCTGGTTCTGAATTATAGCCGAAATGTGCAATTTTACCATCTGTGAAAGCCATACATGGTGTTCCAATAGGTCCATTAATATCAATTCCAACATGAATATTGCGAACTCCGCCAAAAATAGGAGTTGTGTACATTTCGGGTCTAACTTCATCATATTTTCCTATGCTAAACTCAGTTTTCGAGGGAATCCAAGGATTTATGCTAAGATCTAAAACATCATAATTATCAGGTAATTCCACGACAGGATGGTAATCATTGTTTTTCCAATCCAAAATTGATTCAATTTCTTTCAAGATGTACCTCT
>CAZVIT010000135.1:0-2212 GCA_964626865.1 uncultured archaeon
TTTCAAAGAAGCAAAAGAAAAAAAACTATGTTAAAATAATTAATAGAAAATAATATTATTTTTTTATTAATTTTTACGATATGAGATTTCTAATTTTTACATGCTCAGCTTTTTTTCTATTGACCTGTTCTTCTTCTCCTTCAAAAAGTGAACCGGTCCCACAACCACCAACCGTTAACAATTTAACCATTACAACTAATGAGGACACTCCAGCTACATTTACCATGACTGGTACGGATCCTGAAGGGGCAGCTTTAACATTTAGTATTGCCACCCAACCACAGCATGGTGCGGTTTCTACAAGTGGAGTAGCAGGAACATATACTCCAAATGCCAACTACAATGGAACCGATTCTTTTGCGTATATCGCTAGCGATGGATCATTAGTGAGTACTGCGGGAATAGTAACGGTAACTATTACCCCTGTAGATGACAATCCAAATACGATGGATGTATCTGCAGTTACAGATGAAGATAATGCGGTGGAAATTACTCTAGAAGCAGAAGAAGTTGATGGTGATGCAATTGTTTTTAATGTAAAAGATAACCCTGCCAATGGTTCAGTGACTATTTCTAACAATCAAGCAACTTATACGCCAAACGAAAATTGGTATGGATCTGATAGTTTTACTTTTGAAGCGGTGGATGCGAGTTCCAAGAGAATACTTAATACTGCTACAGCTTCTATTACTGTTAATCCTGTCAATGATGCACCAGTGGTTGAAGCACAAAGTGTAGAAGGATGGAACAATCAAGATATTGAACTTACCTTAACTGCAACAGATGTAGAAGGAGATAACATTAGTTTTGAGATAGTGGATAATCCTGTCAATGTGTCCGCATCTATTGATGGAGCTACCTTAACGATTGAGAAATCAAGCAGTTTTTGGGGAGCAGATAGTTTAACCTATAAAGCATATGATGGAACTGAATATAGTAATACTGCAAAGGTCAATATTGCCTTTAAACGTTATATCAATTACAACAGATCTTCTTACCATTTAAAACATACAGAATATTGGTTTGATCAATGGTATTTCAGAGATGGATGGAATGACGAACATCTTGGTAATGAACATGGGGTTTCTGAAGCTGACTTCAATGGAGATGGTTTTATAGATGTTCTTCATAGTAGAACGTGGGAGACAAATCAAAGAGCTCCATTTGCAATGTTTTTCGGTACAGGCGATAATGAAACTTTTACACGAAATGATGAAGTAATACAAAATAATTTAGGTACTATTTTCCAACGAAAAGAGCTTATTGGTGATTTCAATGGAGATAACATACCAGACGTTTTCTTTGTTGATTCAGGTACGCATGCAGTTGGTGAGGCACACGAATCAATTTTATTAAGTAATGGCGATGGCACTTTTACGCATCATATTTTTGAAGATATTAGAGCTGGTATAGGTACTCATGGTGGAGCATCAGCTGATATTGATAATGATGGAGATTTGGATATTGTAGTTGGATACTCTGCGTCTACTGTGAATGGATTTCCATCTACATATTTTTTAGTTAATGATGGAAATGCAAATTTTACTTATGATACTTCACTTATGGACGATGATCCTGCAGGCACTGGAAATATGGGATATGTTTACTGGGATTATGAGTTTTATGATCTTAATGGCGATAACTTACCTGACCTTGCTGTAGATGGATTTCAAGCTGGTTCTAAGCAATCAAATCCTCTTATAAGTAATGTTAATAGAATTTTCTGGAATCAGGGAGGTGGATTTTTTGAAGTAGATACTCTGAATGGTAGTTTTTCTGATCTACCAATAGATTTTGCAGCTACTCCATTTCCAAATGAGGCACCTCAAGTGTTAGATTATTGTTTTGGCGATTTAGATGGAGATGGAAATGTTGAAGTCATTGGGAGTGTAACATGGGGTCTTTATGATCGAGGACAAATTTATATTTGGTCTCATAATGGTGATTATAATTATGTAGATGCTACATCCGATTTTATGGAAGGGTATGCTTGGGATGGTCCAGACGATGATCCTATATTTAGACTTAGGTTGCAGGATATCGACAATAATGGTAGAATTGATATTTTTAGAGATAGTAAACACTCTTCAAATGGATATGATGCTATGCGCTGGGAGTGGAATGGTTCTAAATTTATTCCGCAATTTTAATGATTAAAGAAGATCGTTTTCTTCCATCCACTCGTCTGAAACAAACTTTCTCATATAGTTTC
>CAZVIT010000136.1:0-2197 GCA_964626865.1 uncultured archaeon
ATTTAGTATGTATGCTAATCTTTAAATTATAAAAAGTTTTACTTTGTATTTACTAGCTGTGAAATTTTAGCCCTTAGTAAAGTTTTATTAGATTTTTTGTCAAGTTGAAGGATTAACTTAATTAAACACATTGACACGTTTTAGTTATGTCAGCTTCAAAGAAGTACACTAATTCATTGGTGAACTCCACAAGTCCTTACCTTCTACAGCATGCACATAATCCAGTAGAGTGGTATCCTTGGTCACAAGAAGCTTTAGATTTAGCTAAAAAACAGAATATGCCTATTCTTCTTAGTATTGGATATTCAGCGTGTCATTGGTGCCACGTCATGGAAAAAGAATCTTTTGAAAATGAAGAAACTGCCAAAATAATGAATGAATTTTTTGTAAACATTAAAGTTGATAGAGAAGAAAGGCCAGATTTGGATGAAGCTTACATGGCTGCAACCCAAGTAATGAATCAAGGGCAAGGCGGTTGGCCAATGACTGTATTTCTGACTCCCGATTTGAAACCCTTTTTTGCAGGAACTTATTTTCCACCTAAAGATGCCTATGGAAGGCCAGGTTTCCCTACTTTACTTTCTAGTCTTGCAGAATTATGGCATAAAGATCAGGAAAAATTAATCTCTCAAGCAGACACTATAGTAAATCATCTTAATTCAGCAAAAAGTGAAGAATCTAAAATAGATCAGAATATCCAAGATAATGCAATTTCTCATTGGAATTCAGGTTTTGATAAGAGATGGGGAGGTTTTGGTCCTGCTCCAAAGTTTCCGAATTCAGGGGCGATTTTGCATTTACTCAATGACTATAACGTAAATGAAAACCAGACTTCTTTGTATTCAGCCGTTAAAACATTAGATTCAATGTATCATGGTGGAATTTATGATCATGTTGGCGGAGGTTTTGCAAGATATTCTGTAGATGAAAAATGGTTGGTCCCTCATTTCGAAAAAATGTTGTATGATAATGCACAATTAATGGAAGCATATCTCGTAGGATACCAAATAACAAAGAATGAAGAATATTTGACGGTAATTTCTCAGATATTAGAATGGTTGAAAGATGAAATGATAGATAAAGACGGCGGATTTTATTCATCAATGGATGCAGATTCGGAAGGCGTAGAAGGGAAATATTATGTTTGGAAACCTGAAGAAACAAAGGAAGTATTATCTGAAGAAGATGCAAAAATATTCAATCAATATTTCGATATTAGTCAGAATGGAAATTGGGAAGGAAATTCGATTCCTAATATCATTATGAAAAAATCATCACTTTCCACTTTGTTAAAATTACCCGAGAGTCAGATATCCTCATCTTTAGAAAAATCAAGATTAAAAATAAAAGAGCACAGGCGATCTAGAATCGCACCAGGTACCGACGATAAAATTATAGTTTCATGGAACGGCTTAATGATTAGTTCACTTGCTAAAGTTTCAGCTTTTTTAGGAGATAAGGAGTATTTTGAAATTGCAGATAAGGCAGTTTCCTTCATAATAGATAAAATGTCTAAGAAAGACGGCTCTCTAAACAGAGTTTACCGAGATAACTTAAGTCATATTGATGCGTTTGCAGAGGATTATTCCTACTTTGGTAATGCCTTAATTGATATGTATGAAGCCAGTTTTGATTCCAAATATCTTAAATTGGCCAAGAAATATGCAGACATATTGTTAGAGGAATTTTATGTGGATGGACATTTTAAACAATCACTTTCCAAAAATATGGTTATTAACAGTGTAAATAGTATGGATAATGCGACACCTTCCTATAATTTCACATGCAGTTTACTTCTAATTAGACTCCATTATTATTATGGAAATCAAGATTACAAAGAAATAGTGGAAGCTTCTATTGAGAAAGCAGGCAATTACATCAACAAATATCCACATGCACATTCAACTGCTATTTTTGTAAGTAGATACTTATCAGAAGGCCCTTTGGAGATTGCTCTGGCATTAGATAAAGCAGATGATTCCTTGCTTCAGATTGTGAGAGAAGCTTACATTCCCTGTAAAATTATCGGAGATTCTTCAACTGGAATGAAATTACCTTTACTAGAAGGTAAAAAATTAGTAGATGGAAAATCAGCCGTTTACATTTGTAAAAATTATTCTTGTCAAGAACCAATTACAGATAGATCCAATCTCCAAGATAAATTATTTGTTAATTAATGGAGCTACTTTAGTCCCTA
>CAZVIT010000137.1:0-2196 GCA_964626865.1 uncultured archaeon
AAATTCAATCACAAGTTAAATGGAAAAAAATGGTGTAATATTGGCCTTTGGAAATATAGTAGACATCCTAATTATTTTGGTAATATCATGTTGTGGTTTGGTATTTTCATATTCTGTTTTAACTATGGCGCACCATTGTGGACAATTATAGGGCCGCTTTGGACTGCTTTTCTTCTACTTTTTGTGAGCGGATTACCTTTCCTAGAAGCATCTGCAGACAAGAAATACGGAAATGATCCTGAATATATCAAATACAAAAATGAAACGTCTATTCTGATACCTATTCCTAAATTTTAAATTATCTTCTTCTAAAAGCAATCATTGCTGTTATAAAAATCGATGCAAAAAAAGACTAATTCTGTTTTGAAGCATAATATATTACATTAATACTGTGAATAAATACCTATCTAGCCCAAAAAGGCTGATCCTTTTTCTTGATTTTCTGCATCTCTGTAATTATATCTTCTTCAATAGGGTCTAGCTTTACTCCTGCTTCTCTTATAGTTAAAATTGCGCGTTCATCCATTTCTATGTAAAGTATATCTCCTTCTGATATTTGTCGGCCAACAGTTGCATCGCTTATTGCTATAGCTACTTCATCACCTTGTAAAGCTTCTTTCAAAACTTGTTCCCCAGATCTTAGCGAACGTATATGGCCAACTACTGAATTATCGTTCCGAAGTACGGCCTGATTGAGTGCAATCCTCCCCCCTAAAACTCTAACACCTACTACTGCTGGATCCCTAGTTCTGAAAGTATGGCCTTCTAAAATTTCAAATTTACCTGGATGAGAAAAATCTTCTCTTAAATGTTGTGCTTGTTTATCTTTTATTTTTTCTTTCCATTCTTGGTAATCTTCCAACAATCTGTATACGATATCAGATTCAAATATTTTTACTCCTGTTTCATGAAGCTCACTCTTAGCATCTGGATGAACTTTTACATTGAAAGCGAGAATGGCCCTATATTCTTCATCTGAAGGAGCTGCGGTAACAACATCTCTCCTTGATACGTCACCTACTGTTGCTTTTACAATTGGAATTTTTGCAGCTGATAATTCATACGCTAATGCTTCTAATGAACCTATGGCATCTGCACGAATTACGACGCCTTCATCGGTACATTTCACATTAGATTTCATTGAATCTGAAAGTCTGTCTAAGGCATAATCTATCTCATCTTCTGAAGATGCACTGTAGAAAGGTGCTCCGGCAACAACTCCTTCGATATCTGGAGCTACTACCTTCAATCCTGCTGCAGCTCCAACTACTTTTACAGAATCAAATTGATGACGTGGGTCTCTAATCTCATCTAACGGTTTTGGTCTCAATAAAGATCGGACTCTTGTAACAATTGATTCTGGTTGAGCGCCAATTATCAAAGTATCACTTGCTTTCAATATTCCATTATAGATTATTATACCTAATGTTTTTCCAAGGCCTTTTTCTTCTTTTATCTCAAGAACTGTTCCTTCTGAAGAGCCTTCATCTAATAACAATCTACCTCGAAGATATTTTTGTGCTAATCCCATCAAAATCATAAATAATTCTGGAACGCCTTCTCCGGTTTCTTTTACTGATGTTGGAATTAATGCTATAGTTTTTTGAAAATCCTGAATTTCTGTAAATAGAGCTGAATCAAAACCATGAATTCCTAATTCTCCTATTATTTCATATAACCTAGTCTGAAATGTTTGTTGCGCATTTTGACTTTGATTTGCTCTATTTGCTAAAAATGAACCTGTTGTTGTTGTCCAGCCTGGTAATTTATCTACTTTGTTTAAAGCTAAAATGAAAGGTGTCTTGTGCTGCTTCAATATATTTATTGATTCTATTGTTTGGGGCTTAAAGCCTTCAGTAATATCCACTACCAATACTGCAATATCTGCTAAAGCGCCTCCCCTAGATCTCAATGTTGAAAATGAATGGTGTCCTGGCGTATCTATGAAAAGTAAACCTGGTAAATTTGTTGTTCCTTCTTTCAATAAAGGACCACATATCTTTGAAACTGTATCATATGGTACTTCTGTAGCTCCAATATGTTGTGTTATTGCTCCTGCTTCTCTTTTGACAACTGTCGTCCCTCTTACATAATCAAGAAGAGATGTTTTTCCATGATCAACATGCCCTAAAACTGCAACAATAGGTTGACGGAGGGGGGCATCTGGATCTATTTCTTCCTCTTCAGATTCTTCTT
>CAZVIT010000138.1:0-2177 GCA_964626865.1 uncultured archaeon
GCCATGGCTTCAGAAAATATTTTTTGCATCATTTCATGAACGGCTTTATTACCTAATTCTTGTTTCTGTTCAGGAGTATATTCTTCTGCAACAATAAAAGAAGCGCACGATAAGATTGTCGCAACAATAATCATTTTTCCTGTTTTCATACCAATTTCCTCCATAATTTAGAAAAGAAGTTAACAATATTCCTCCGATAAATCCTTCTATTTTCTCCTCGCTGTAATATACTGTTACAAATGATGAAATTTTTGAAAGGTGAGTTTTAAAAAAAACACTTCTATATTTTCCATAATCTTATACATTAATTGTAAATTATATGCTTACTATGACTCTGAAAAATCTATTTCTCCTATGGCTTCTATTAAATCTCGTGCATGGTACGGCTTGCCCAAGTAATTTTATTGAAATTGACGATGAATGTTATTATAAGCAACATTTAGATGTTTTACAGGATTTTATTGATTTTAATGACAATCTTAAAAACTCTGACATACTCAGTGTGGGACATCAGGAATGGACGGATAGTCGCCTCACATACCTTTATCTTGGAAATCAAAATATTAATACCATTCCAGATAGTATAGGCCTTTTAAAAGATCTAATCAATCTTGATTTACGAAAAAATAATATTTCTTCTCTACCAGAAGGAATATGTAGTATTTATCCCCACTATTCTCAACTCAATCTTTCTGATAATAAAATATGTCCTCCCTATCCTTACTGTTTTGATTATATAGGAAAACAAGAGGTGGTTGATTGTGATTCATTTAATTGTCCAGAAGAATATACGGCAATTCAGGGCGAGTGTTATTATAATGATCATTTACAAATTCTTAAATCGATAATCGATTCCAATGCTGTATTGCAGGGGTTAACTCCTTTAGAACTAGGTAATGATATTGGTTTCCAGGGGTGGGAAAATGGAAAGTTATCCCATTTAATCCTTATAAATAATAATCTTACTGCTCTCCCAGAAAATTTGTGTAATGTATATCCTACATTGCAATCTTTTGATGTATCAAATAATTCCATATGCCCTCCCTATCCTCCTTGTTTCGAATATATTGGATATCAAAATACTGACGCCTGTAACGATACACCGCCGAAGAATACCGATATACCTCTTCATAAGGTTTCCAATAATAGTGAACTCATTTTTCCCCATAATAGTTCCTCTGAATTGAATCTGACAAACTTTCAAAATGATATTGATATTTTACAAAGTTTCATAAATAATAATGAAAGTATAAAGGGGATGGATCCTCTTGAAATAGGCAGGCAAGAATGGAAAAATATGAGGCTTGTTTCACTTGATTTATCTTCATTAGAATTGACCAACATTCCTATAAAGATTTGTGATATTTACTCGAATATTTCAATGCTCGATCTCAGTAATAACGTTATTTGTCCACCATATCCCGAATGTATAGAATATGTCGCTTTTCAAAACACGGAAGGCTGCGCTAAATATTCTTGTCCAAATAATTATACAGAAATTGATGGTGAATGTTATTTTGAAGAACATCTTAATGTTTTACAAGATATAATTGATAATAATTCCGCCTTATCTGATAAATCCCCCCTTGATATCGCCGCTCTTGGCGGTGTGAAAAGCTGGCTTGGTGGAAAATTAAATCAATTAATTTTATCTGGAAATCAATTGACTAAAATGCCAGAAAGCATTTGTGATCTTTATTCTAACCTATCGTTGTTTGATATGACAAATAATTTTATTTGTCCGCCTTATCCTTCGTGCATTGAGAATGTTGGCTTTCAAAATATTGAGGCCTGTTCTCATCTTGTCTCCTGCCCAGACGGATTTGTTATTTTTGATTCAAAATGCTATTACTATGATGATTTACAAGTTCTAATTGATTTTATAAAAACTAATGATGTAATTACTGGATATCATCCATTATTAATTGGATATCAGGTTTGGCAAAATAATCGTCTTCAACAATTAAGTCTAGATGGAATTGGCATAACTGGGGTGCCCAAAAGTATCAACAAACTATCTGGACTTGAATATTTAAATTTGAATAATAATTATCTCGAATCAATTCCTGACAATTTTTGTTCAATATATCCAAATTTACAAAGCTTTGAAGTAGCAAATAATATGCTCTGTCCTCCGTATTTGAAATGCTTTGATTATATTGGAGCTCAGAATACTG
>CAZVIT010000139.1:0-2134 GCA_964626865.1 uncultured archaeon
GTTCTTCTTGAATCTTTTTTTCTAGATCTATCGTCCAGCGTTTCTCCTTAATTTTTGGTTTGGCCATGTTTCCTGTATGGGGACCTCAGTACGGCTTTTCTTAATACTTGCGAAGCCCTTTTACTAACCCTTGTTAGTGTAATATTTACAATGAAGTATCCAAAAGATGTAGTAATCGTAGGGGGAGTTAGAACGGCACATGGAAAATTCAAAGGTTCTCTTTTTCATACTTCTGCCGTTGATTTAGGTGCTCTCGCAATAAAAGAAACTCTGAAACAAACTGAATTGGATGCTGAACTTGTTGATGAAGTGATTATGGGGAATGTTTTGTCTGCTGGAATAGGGCAGCATCCTGCAAGGCAATCTGCTATCAAAGCTGGAATTCCTGAAGAAATACCTGCTCTTACTGTAAACAAAATGTGTGGTTCTAGTATGAAAGCAATAATGCTCGCTGCTAATGCCATCAGAGCTGGAGAATCTGAAATACTAATTGCTGGCGGAATGGAATCTATGTCACAATCGCCGTTTACCGTTGCCAGAGCTGATGATGGTAAAGTGAGCATGGAAAAACCGATAGATAGCATGATGAATGATGGACTTATTGATGCGTTTAACGGAATGGTGATGGCTCAAACTGGTAATCGAATTAGTGAACAATTTGGAATCACCAGAGAAGAAGCGGATCTTTTTGCTCTTGAATCACATATTCGTGCCCATCATGCTCATAAAAAAGGTAAATTCAATGATTATCATATTGCAGTAAAACATGATAATGGTGTGCTAAAAACTGATGAAGGAATTAGGCCTAATTCTAGTTTAGAAAGTTTGTCTAAATTAAAACCGGTCTTTGATGAGAATGGCATTGTTACTGCAGGAAATGCAAGCCAAATTTCTGATGGTGCGGCTGCCTGTCTAGTTATGTCTAGAAAGAAAGCTGAAGAATTAGAATTAACTCCTTTGGCCACCATAACTGGATATTGTGCTACTGGTGTCGATCCTGCAGACGTTATGTCTGCTCCAATACCAACTGTACAAAAATTGTGGAAAATGAATAATCGTGAAGGAGAAAGTGATTACGATTTATATGAACATAATGAAGCATTTGCTTCTGCTTGTTTGGGTGTTATGCAAGGCCTAAATCTGAAACATGAAAAATTGAATATTAATGGTGGGGCTGTTGCTATGGGGCATCCATTAGGAGCATCAGGTTGTAGAATTGTATTGGCTCTAATTCACGCACTTCGTCAAAATGGAGGAAGACGTGGATTTGCTACTGCTTGTTTAGGTGGTGGCATGGCTACTGCTATAGAAATTGAGATATGAATTCAGATTTAAAAAATAAAACTGTACTAGTTACAAGAGAGGTGGAAGGACGTCAGATAGCTGGGACAAAATAGGGTTTAGAAATTTAATTGTAGGGAGTTTAATTTTATCTGTTATTATTTCCTTAATTATTACTTTTGTATCTGGAATTGGTTTTAACTTAGTTATTTTTGTTGTTGTACAAATATTTGTTATAATTGCTACAACTATGATTTGGCCTGCCCTTAATTCAAAATAAAGTTTTGAAATAATTATAAATAGAAAACGAATAACTTATTTTTGTGGAAGATGCACCAAAAAAAGTGAGGCGCCATGATATTGACTGGCTTAGAGTTATTCTTTTTGCATTGTTGATTCCATTTCATGTTGCCATTGGTGTTTACTGGAATCTTTATGGTGAAAATGTTAATCCTGATTTAGATGGATTAAATGAAGATGAAAGATGGGAAATTGCTGAAGATGGAAATGACTATACTACTGATTCTGTAAATTTACCTAGTATGTTGCTACATTGGATGCATCAATGGAGACTTGCTGGATTGTTTATGATTTCAGGTATGGGAACTGCATTCGCATTTCGCAAGAGACCGTGGAAAACATTTCTAATGGAAAGAGTGAAACGACTTCTTGTTCCTATGTTCTTTGGGGCTTGGACAATGGGATTTATTGGATCGGTTCTTACTGAAAATGGAAATTTGACTATATGGGAATTCCTAATTGGAATAATATGGAGAAGCCTAGTTTTCTGGGTGCCATTTATTGGAAAAATTATAGCTCTTGGCCACCTATGGTTTCTATGGAATCTATTCCA
>CAZVIT010000140.1:0-2104 GCA_964626865.1 uncultured archaeon
CGGTGCTGTGTCCTCTACATCTAAAATTGCATCTGATGTTGGCATTGATATTCTTCAACAAGGAGGAAATGCATTTGATGCCATTGTAGCAACTGGATTTGCCCTAGCAGTAACCTCACCATCCAATGGAAATATTGGTGGGGGAGGATTTTTAGTTGCACACACAGCAGATGGAAAATCAGTTAGCTTAGATTTTAGAGAAAAGGCACCACGATTATCATACCAACAAATGTTTCTTAATGAAAATGGAGATTATGATAGAGCGATTGCATTAGAGTCTCATAAATCATCGGGTGTTCCAGGGACAGTCAATGGGTTACTGAAAATTTTGAATGATTATGGATCTGGAAAACTTACTCTAGAAGAAATTCTTGCTCCTGCAATTCATTATGCAGAAAATGGATTTATAGTGAACACAACTACTGCTTACAGTTTTAATGCTTATAGAGACCAATTTGGTAAGGACGATGGGACAAAAAAGATTTTTATCAAAGAAAACGAATGGACTAATGGAGATGTAATAGTACAGAAAGATTTGGCAAAAACTCTCAGGTTAATCGCACAATTTGGTAACAAAGGATTTTATGAAGGAGAAACAGCAGATTTAATTGTAGAAGAAATGAATAAAAATGGTGGATTAATTACCAAACAAGATTTGTTAGATTACGATTCGGTATACAGAGCACCTGTAGTTGGAACATATAAAGATCATACAATTATTTCTATGGGACCACCAAGTTCTGGAGGAGCTCTTGTAATACAAATGCTTAATACACTGGAAAATTTTGATTTGAAATCAATGAAAAGAAATTCAACAGAGTTTGTACATTTATTAACAGAAACACAACGGTTGGCATACGCTGACAGAGCTACACATTTAGGTGATCCTGATTTTTGGAATAATCCGATTGAAATGCTTACATCAAAAGAATATGCTAAAGAAAGATTAACCTTAATTTCTATGAATACTGCAACCCCAAGCTCAGAAATTGCGCATGGAACATGGGAAGACAAAGAAAGCATGGAAACAACTCATTATTCTGTCATGGATAAAAAAGGAAATGTCGCTGGTATTACAACCACACTAAACTTAAGTTATGGAAATAAAAAAGTTGTAGATGGTGCTGGATTTTTATTAAATAATGAAATGGATGATTTCTCTTCAAAACCTGGTGTAGGCAATGCATTTGGGTTAATTGGGTTTGATGCAAACGCAATTCAACCTTTTAAAAGACCCTTAAGTTCCATGACACCAACTATCGTTTTAAATAGTAACAATGAAGCAATTCTTACAGTGGGAGCAGCAGGTGGTGCACGTATCATTACAGCTGTTTTGCAAATATTGGTGAGTATACTAGATCACGGATTAGAGATAGATGAAGCAATTGACACACCAAGAACACATTCTCAATGGTTACCAGATCAAATTTTTTATGAAAAAGAAAGTTTAAGTAAAAAGACTATACAAGAATTAAAAGAATTAAACCATACTCTTGAACCAGCGAAATATAGCATTGCTCGTTCTCATGGAATTCAATTAAAAAATGGTAAATTTATAACAGGATCAGATAAAAGGGGGTCTCGCGATGGCAATCAAGCATCTACATATTAACATTATTCTAATTTCTATTTTTATTATTAGTTGTGGTGGTGGTGATAAAGCAGTAACGCCAGACGCAATAGTTCCTGATGTTGCATACATTCCTGGACAACATTATGGAGATACATTAGGATATGTTGATTACCTTGCCGGTAATACTCCTGTTATTATTACTGTATCACATGATGGTACATTGACTCCATCATCAATCCCTGACAGAACTTATGGAGTTACAACACGAGATATGAATGCTCAAAAAGTTGCAGAACGTTTTGCATATCACTTTGTACAACGATCTGGTGGATTATTCCCACATGTTATTGTTTCTAATCTGCATAGAACGAAATTAGATCCCAATCGAGAAGTAGTGGAAGCAGCGCAAGGAAATTTAGGTGCTGTACAAGCATATAATGCGTATCATAAATTTATTCAAACTGCAATTGATACTGTCGAAACATATTTTAATTCTGGAGTGTTATTAGATTTACATGGTCATGGTCATGA
>CAZVIT010000141.1:0-2037 GCA_964626865.1 uncultured archaeon
TTTGACATCCCCGTTCCAAATACAGAAACTTGAGCAACAGCATATCCATGAGGAACCATATTCTCAATCAAAAATTTACCTAAACGATTTGCAGGAGTTAAAGCATCCACATCCCCATCATCATAGTAAGGTCCAACATCAGCTATAACTGGAATTTTTGTTCCATTAGGGACGTTTGGAACCCATAATCCAAGATGCACTTTACAATCATCAGTAATTGTACATCCTAATTCACTTGAGGGTAGTTCAACATCAATAAATACACTTTCAGGACCAATAATATCATATTGACCTTTTTCTAAAGTATAACTATAGGAACCAGTTGTATTGAATGGCTGATTGACTCTCTCCCACACAGGAACAAGGCCGTTATTGCCTATATAGTAATCATCAGTTTGCACATTTTCAATATTGAAGTATAATAATGTTGAAGATAAAAGCAGAATAGTTATGGTAATTCCTGCAAAAATTCGTTGTTCCATGTATATTGTAAATTAAGCCTAGGTTTTTAGTGATTTCTTCGTTTTATTGGAAATTACAGGTAATTTTAATTTAGCTTGATGAAAAATTGCAGAAGAAATTACAAAAAATCCCAATAGAGAGATTAGCGGTACGGCTATTGTTTGATAAATATCGTAATGTATTTCTTCAAGAGCAAGAGTATTGAGAAATGAAAGAACTAAATAAAGTATAGTTAATCTGCTAGCAGTTCTTGCACCTTCATTTTTTTTGATGCCATACGAAATCCACATTGCAGCTCCACCAAGAAAAGTTACAGTACAGAATCCAAATGCAGTTATAATGAAAAAATCAAACATAGATAGATTATGAACTTCTTCAGTTACCAATAACTTCCAAAATTCTATTGCACCTCCATAGAATAGTCCAAATCCTGCAGAATAGTATGGAGCGCCAGTTTCTTCTTTAAAAGTTCTTCTATTAACGCCTATGAATAAAAAAATCAATATGATTATTGGTGAAACTAGAATCCTTGATGTATACCCTAAATCTTCATTGTAACTGTTTATTCCACCTAATATCATAATTATATCAGCGCATGTACCAAGAACAACACCCAGTCCACAAGCAATGTACAATTTTCTTTCTACCAATTCTTCTTCAATGTCTTTTATTATCCAAGAGAAAAGGAGCATTGCAGTAACTATGTATGCAAGCATTCCGATTACATTTCCTTGGAAAATTATTGAATCCATATTTAATTTCTACGTAGTACTGTTAATAATCCTATTGATAGTAATGCAAGGCTAAAATTAATGCTTGGAATTGTTGTGTTTTTGGTTTTTTCTTCAACCTCGATTGTAACAAATTCTTTTAATGTTATGGAGTTTATGTGAAGTTCGTAAAGAGGACGATTTAGTGGATCATTTGATGTTGGCACTTGCGCAGCAGCTTGTACTAAATCCATGCCTTCTCTTACAACTCCAAATACGGCATAGCCAGGATCATCTTCTTGAGATCTATTTCCATTATCTAATCCATGCTGAGCCCCATCACAAATATAAAATTGGCTTGAAGCTGAATCAGGATCTAAACCTCTAGCCATCCCCACAGCCCCATTTATATGTGTAAGATTTGAATTTGCTTCAAAAGGAATAGTTTCATCTGAGCCATTACTTCCACATGAAGGGTCACTTGCAGGATAAACACCTATTGCAGTACATGTCGGATCTCCTGCTTGGATAACAAAGTCATCAATAACACGGTGGAAAAATATTCCATCATAAAATGATTGATTTACTAAATCTACAAAATTAGTTACAGTTATAGGTGCCCAATTCAAAAATAATTCAAGTACAATTTCGCCTTCAATATCATCCCCCCCTCCGATTCCAGCTTCATAAGTTAAATTAATTACAACGATTGGATTTCCTACATAAGACTGTTCCATAGGGCTAGGCTCTGCCTTGCTTATTGGCGTGAAAAGCATCAATGTTACTATAATAATTAGTATTCTCACAATAAGCCTATTTTTGGCTTCTTTATACGATTATAGTATACAGTAACTATTAAATCACC
>CAZVIT010000142.1:0-1963 GCA_964626865.1 uncultured archaeon
GTTAGTGCTAGTACTACTTCATCTCTAAACGACATTCAATTTGGTAACTTTCATGTTAAATTTGCATCTGGTGCCTATTCAGAGTTAGCTGTTGTTTATACAGGAATAATGAATCAAGAATCGGAAGACTCAGTAACCGATACATTGATGGCTTTTGAAATAGAGAATTCAACCGTCTTGGAAGATTGGGATGGCGATCTTTCAAAATTGGACGGTTCAATTAAATATTTAGAGAAACTTTTTGCAGATATAGATAAAGATAAAACTTAGATTTTTCTTAATATTGCAATAATATGACTTGTACTGGGACCATAGAATTTTACCCTTTCAAATTTTTCTACATTAAAACCTTTAGTTTCCATTAATTCTGCAAATTTTCTGGGAGTACTTCCCCAATTACTCCTACTCTTAAATCCCAACCAACTATTTCTGTAAGCATCATGAAAAATTACAATTCCATTATCATTTAGATTATCGTGTGAATGTTCTAGGAAATTTATTGTATTTCCAATATATCCTAGGTGTACAACATCCGCCTTGATATTTACATTTCTGCAATCATCATTAATAATTTCCACATTTTTAATAGAATTATTGACTACATTCATACTCAAGTATTCAATAGATTTAGGATTTTTGTCTATAGCTATTACTTTTGTTTCAGGATAGCCTTTTGCCATTTGTAATGCAAAATATCCTATGCCTGCAAAGTAATCTACAATTACTTTAGGATTCTCAAATGTGTAAAAATCCTTAACTTTTTCAGGCCCCTTTAGAGCAGATCTCCAACCCGTATTTCCCGGAGACCACATAATCTCTTTGAGATCTAATTTATATGATATTCCATATTCATTTATTTCTGTCTCGGTTTCTTCTCCATATAGTAGTTCAATCTCATCAGGCTTTCTGAGTTCTCCTTTAATCCTACTTTTTTGTATAATTGTTTTAGCATTTAGCTCATTTGCATATATTTCTGCAATATTCCTCTTTTTGTTTTCATTTATTCCTTCAAAATTAAGAATTACAATATTTCCAATTTTTTTCCATTTCTTAGGAAGTTTATCATGTATTCTTGAATCAACTTTTGATTTTATCTTCTCAAAAGGTTTCATTTTTCAGACAGTTGACGTAGAACAGAGATCTCAGGTTTCCACATTTCCGGTCCGCCAGGTGTTTCAAGATATCCTGCTAAGTGTTCTAGTCTTTTTTCCTGCATAAATTTTTTGAAGGTTTCTTTTCCTAACTTCCCCATTCCGATATTATCATGTCTATCTACTCTTGAGCCTAATTCACTTTTTGAATCATTAAGATGCAATGCAACGAGATACTCCATACCAACTATATCATCAAAATCATCCCAGATTTCATCAAAATTATTTCGCCAATCATAACCAGAAGCCCAAGCGTGCTGTGTGTCAATACAAACGCCTACTCTTTCTTTTGCATCAATGTGATCAATAATATGCATGATTTCTTCAAATTTGATGCCGACATTTGTTCCTTGACCAGCAGCATTTTCTATTACTAATTTTGATTTATATCCTTTTGTATCATCTAATGTTTTATTCATATGTTTAGCTATTCTTTCTAAAGCTTCATTTCTTGTATTCAGGTCATCTCTCATATCCTTTTTAGGGTGAGTATGCGAACCAGGATGAAAATTCAAATATTCCACACCCAATGCTTCACATCGATGATATTCTTCTAGAAATGCTACTTGAGCCCTTTTACCTTTAGTTTCATCGGGAGAACCCATATTTATCAAGTATGAGTCATGGATCATCAATGGACCTAGATTGGTTTCAGCTAGTGGTTTTTTGAAAGCATCTATTTCCTCATCTGTTAGAGGCTTTGCTATCCATTGTCTTTGATTTTTACTAAACATCTGGAAGGTATCAGCTTCAATTTCAAGGGCCCAAGGAATTGCATTTTGTAATCCTCCAGCAACACTAACATGTGCACC
>CAZVIT010000143.1:0-1945 GCA_964626865.1 uncultured archaeon
ATAATCCAATGAATGTAATGGATCTTCCTTTAGATGAAAATAAATATTGGGAAGGTGAATTAGATAGATTAACACTTAGTGGAGATCTTGGTGGAAAGATAGATATTTCAAAACCGGAATTGTCATTATGTCCTAATTTAGACTGCGATCAATTACCAGAAATGCAAGAATTATATTCAGGAATAACAGATGTACTTCAAGAAATGCATGACAATGAAACTTTCAGTATCACAGTAGATAGAAATGGAGACGGCCTTCCAGATGTAATAACAGAATGGAATGACATATTCCCAGTATATATTCCTGAAACTTGGATGGATGCAATATTCCAAGAAATTGCAGACCAAGCTTTCTGTGATGACGAAGAATCTGCAGAAGAAGGAGAAGAGTGTGATGAAACCGCAGAAGAAGAATATGAAAAACTAAATTTGAGAATTGAAAACAACAGATTTGCCTTCGGACCATATAATCTACATGATATTGAAGAGTTTAGTCCTATACCTTATGCATTTGAAACTGGAGAAAAAGAAAGTGTAAGATCATCAGACGGAACAAGCTATGAAGGATACCAAGTATTCCCAACAGATCAATGCTCTGAAAATAACCCTAACAGAGATGCAGATGACTGTGAAGGAAGAGAAGATGATGACACCAACGATGATGACGATGGAATTTTCCCAGATGGCCAAGCCAGATCGGGACATGAGGAAGACCATTGTGAAGGAGATCCTTTCTGCGACTCAGAGATAATTTGGTTCCATGATGCAGAGACTGGACACCCGGCCTACATCAACATGGATATGCCTAATTTGAGAGAAGAAGGATACACTATAGAAATGCCACCAATTTCTCATTCTGAGGCTGAAGAAAAAGTTGAAAAAAATGCAGATCCTAAGAATCCGAATAAAACAGAATTGATCAACTTTGATTCATCAGAAAAACTTGATGACGATGCTGGATTACCTGGATTTGGAATAATAGCAGCAGGGGCATCTTTGCTGTTTGTAAGCCGTAGATTTAGGAAGTAAATGGAACCTGCAGTAATCCTTCGCACCATAGTAGGTGCAGCTATCTTAGTATACGTTGGATACTGTTTGCTTAATCAGAAAGTATGGGTTCGAGGAGAGGTCGGTTTGAAGAGCACAGTTTTTGCATGGGGTTCTAGAGAAGACAATTCAACGATATTTCTACTCCACACAATAACCGGAACGGCATTAGGAATTTATCTAATTGCAAGTTCGTTTATATGGTAAAATTAGATAAGGACGACATTTCACAAGATAGTGAAGCATATCGTAAATGGAAAGAAGGTAGTTCAAAAATTTCAAGTGAAAATTCTAACAAGCCTCTGTATGAATCAGCAGGCGTAGAATTTTCTACCCCAGCATTTCTTCGGGAGTGGAAAGCCAAGGCAATCTTCGGAATAGTAATGCCGTTGTGGGCCATGGTGCCATACATTAGCTATCCTGTTTGGGTTGTATTTTTTGCACCATTGAGAATATTAGAAGGATTAGTCAGACTATTTATTGGAGGGCAGGCTACAACACCAAACATTCAATTTGATGTTTGGGTTTTTGGTTCTAGAGGCGCCGCCGGTCAAAGAGAAGAACCCACTGTATGGGGAGATTGGTGGGGATTTGGTGGAGACGGAGTAGCAGGTTATCTTCCTTCTTTAGAGGGATTTCTTCTATTATTCCTATATTCCTATTTTTGGCTTAATATTTTTACACCAACATTTAGACCTCTTAGGATAATATTCCTAGGACTTTGTTTCCTCTATATTATGGCATTCAGTCATACCTATATTCCAGATGGCTGGACACACTATTCTTAAACTTAGTAAAAAACAAATTATTATATTCACTACACAGAAGACAAGTTGTGATAGACCTCCGTAGTGACACAGTCACTCAGCCCACAGAAGGCATGCGAAAAGCAATGTCCA
>CAZVIT010000144.1:0-1840 GCA_964626865.1 uncultured archaeon
GGATCACTACACTCAAATAAATAAGCATAAACAATGTCATTACCTTCTTGTCCTTCTTCATCTGATGCTTGTCTAGCTTCCAAGTAATAATTAGGATTTTCTACAACTTCATCAATTACAGCTAGTCCAGCCCATGCTTGTAATCGAACTCTTTCAGAATATTCCTCGGAAACTGCAGATTCAAAAAGTAGACTTACGGAACCATGTACTGCAAAATGGTTACGATGTATGCTTGAATCTTGTGAACTTGTTGTTGGAGGATAATTAGTAACACTTCCAAAGCCCCATTCATCGTTTATTGATTCTATAACAACTGATTCAAGTTCATAGGAAGCTATCATAACATCATGATGTGTGACTGGGTTTTGGGGTGCTGCGACTTGGAAAATTATACTGCCAGCACCTCCAAATTCATGCATATCTACTGTAACTGAAGGATGAATATTGTGAAATGCCCGATGCATAGCCTTACCTTCAGGTTCGAGTAATTTCATGTGGTCACGGTTAAGATCAGTTCCATTGGAATTCCCCCTAGTTCCATTTTCTCTTCCATCTGGATTTACCATTACAAGTATTGCAAGATTGATATTGCTCAAAATGGGATCAATTTCTTCAGGAATTGCCCTTGCAAAATGTCTAACCATCAAGTATGCAGAATCAACAGATGCAGGTTCGTTCCCATGTTGTGCAGCTACAAAATATACGGTTGGAACTGCAGGATCATAATCACCAAATTCAATCAAAAGTAAGGGTTGACCTTTTAGGCTATAACCAACTTCAGTAAAATTTGTAATTCTAGGACTTTTTCTAAGCTCATACGTTAAATTTGTAATATCTGTAGCAGAGGTTTGATTTTCAGGTATATCTTCCCATAAGTCCTCAATTGTCAAATCAAATACGAAGGGTTCTTCAATAACTTCATCCTCACCAAACAATCCATCAGGTCCAAGACATCCTGTTGTTACTAGTATAATCATCAATCCAGTTGGAATAATTGGTCTCATTTCAGCCTATAGGATTGATATACTAGGTATAGATAAAGTCAGGGGTTCATTTCATAAAAACACTTGACTGGTGCAAAATGTGGACAACACAATCGATTTGATAGCATTTTTGATTCTTTCAATAGGAATCTTGATTTTATCTTATCCACTTTTTCTTTTAGTGATACAAAGGGCCACAGATCACAAATCTAGTGACTTGCTTTTGGTAGGTTTCATTGTACTTTTAGGTTTAGCATTAATTCTTGCACTTTGGGCCGTATATTTTGCCAGAACTTCTCCAGAATTATTGTGGCCATTTGCAGCATTCACACTTTTATTTAGATACATTTCTCCACTTATTCTAGTTCGATTGATAATGAAATGGCGAGATTCAGATTCTATAATCCTGACTTCATCAGCAAGAATATTTGCAGATTCTTTTCCAGGAATAGCAATGGTAATGGGTACATTCATCTTTTTGTCACCTAATATGGAATTCAATAGTTCAGAAAATATTGAATTAGGAATTGCTACCACCTTAGCAATTTTCACCTTCACTCAATTTTATCTTTTTCTCTTTGTAGGATACATGAGAGCAGGTAATCTCCCATCAGCCTGGATTTCAGGTTTTTTCATAGGCATTGGTTTAGTTGTTATGGTTCCTCATTATCTTGAAGGCTTCGATTCATATTTTACAATAACATCTTCATTAGGTTGGTTTACAGGAGCACTGATTATGTATTATGGTAACCAAAAACCATACTCTGATTATTTGAAGAAAATTGGTTGGTAGATTATGGCAAATCCTTCATTGTTCAAAATATATGGCTCACTTATTCTGGTTCAATTAATTTTTG
>CAZVIT010000145.1:0-1818 GCA_964626865.1 uncultured archaeon
ACCATCAGAGTAGGAATTGTTAAAGTAAAATAAAGTTCGTAATATTCTTTCCTATGATGTTCATAAAAGAGAAGAAAGTATACTGCTACGGAACATATAATTTGTACAGAAATATAAATTGGTTGAATGCCTAATTGATTGATGTCATCAAGAATAATTAATAAGAATATTATATGACCTAATATCATTAGATTCCAAATATAGTTGCTGTTTTTTTCCCATTTCATTTCTTTATATTCTTGTTCCAATTTTGAATCATTAAATTTACAAGTTAACCTGCTTATGTCGTCTTCCAAATCGGCCATTATTTTTTGTCCTTGACACTAATAGGGATTATTATTGAAAAGGTTGTTCCCTTCCCTTCTTTGCTTTCTACAACCATATCTCCTCCCATCATTTCAGTCATTTTCTTACTTATTGGTAGACCAAGCCCGGTTCCCCCATAATCTTTTGATGTAGAAGACTCAGCTTGTGCAAATTCCTCGAAAACTTTACCTAATTGTTCTTCATTCATCCCTATTCCAGTATCTTTAACTGCAAATGTTATAATATTTTTACTTTTAGATACTATTAGTGTAACATCTCCTTCTTTTGTGAATTTAGCAGCATTACTGAGCAAGTTGAATAATATTTGTCTAAGTTTTGTCTGATCATTTTGTAGTTTAAGTTTTTTAATTTTGGATTTAATTTTAAATTTATTTTTATTTTTTTCCACCAATGGTTTTGCCGTTGCTTCCACTTGTTTCATAAGATTTTCAAACTCAAATTCTTCTAGATGCAATTCCATTTTTCCAGCTTCTATTTTTGAAAGGTCTAGAATATCATTTATTAGGGTTAGAAGATGTTCGCCAGATGAGTTTATTTTTGATAAATCTTCAGAATATGTGTCTAATCCATCATCATCCGCCTCTTCTATCAGCATCTCACTATAGCCAATTATGGCATTTAGAGGTGTCCTTAGTTCGTGGCTCATCTTTGCTAAGAAATCAGACTTTGCTTGATTTGCTGTTTGTGCTTTTTCCATAGCTATTTCAAGATCATCTTTTTGTTTTCTCATTATCTTATCAGATTCTTCTAGACTACCCATCAGAATATTATAATGATAGCCAATTTGTCCAGCTTCAGTGAAAAGGTCTTCTGGCCCTCTTACAGATAGATCTCCAGTGTCATTCTGATACTGCATTATTTTCAGAAGATCTATTTGGTCACTACTTGAATCATGTTCAGCAATATTGAGTCCTATATCTTCTGCTTCTTGACTAACCCTTAATGGGCTGTACGAATTTATTGTATTTAGTATGATATAACTCATTGAAAAAGCATAGATTCCTACAGCGGATATTCCAATTAATTGAGCGATGAACTGATTTATTCTTGGATTATCTGTATAGTTATTTAGGTTACTATTTCCTATAAGGTGTTCTTCTGTTGCAAAGAATGGTAAGACTAATGTCCCAAATACACCTCCGGCTAAGTGTACTGGTATTGCACCCACAGGATCATCCAGTTCCCATTTTTCTAATAATCGTGTAGCGTATAGGGCGACAATTCCTCCACCAGCTCCAATAAACACGGCGCCTAGTGGTGTTATCCAATTTGCACTTGCAGTAACAGCTACTAAACCAGCTAGTAGACCGTTGATTAGGTCACCGGCAGGAGCAGTTGTATTTTGAACTCCCCAATAAAGAAGGCATGCGACAATTCCAGCCGCAGCGGCTAAGAAAGTATTCAACAGAATGCCTGGAACTGCTTCGTCGAGTACCAGGTTGCTTCCTCCATTAAAGCCATGCCAACCAAATCCTAACAATAATGCACCTA
>CAZVIT010000146.1:0-1784 GCA_964626865.1 uncultured archaeon
CATCTTCTTTTGATAATTTCAGTTCTTCATTATCTTTGTAACCATAATTCATGAAGCGGAAATCCGCTCTTTCGTGTGCTTTTGCTAGTCGCTGATACCACCATTTCCACATCCAATTTCGCATTCGCCCGGGAGAAATACGCAATAAAGTTGCAAAAATGCGGGCCGGAATTCCCATTGCCATTCTATAAGAAACTGGACAATTTTTCTCTTAGCCCATCAATTCCAAGGCCTTGGTGAAGAATTTGCTCTTCTTGTCCACAATTGCCCGGCCTAGTAGTTCCTATGTAATCGTAATTTGGAACTAATCCACGTTCCAATAACCACGTTCCAAAGCGAATTCCCAGTCCAGTTCTTGAATTCAAACTTTCAACAACTAAGACAAAAGGGGATTTTCCGATCTTTTCCATGGTATCTTCATCTACAGAACTTAAACTTGGTTTGTTTATTAATCCAATATTTATTCCTTTTTCTCGGTATTCTTCGACTACGTGTAAGCTCCTGTGGAGCATATCACCATAAGATACAATCCATCCTACATCTCCATCTCTAATTATTTCGTCAACTCCGGGAGTAAATTCATACCCTTTACCATAGAAAGATTCACCATCAGAATTCAAAATTAATGGAGTTTTTGATCGGTTTGAAAACACAAAACGTAATCCACGGTCATTGAATATTCGTTTAATTATAGCATCCATTTGATTTATGTCTGCAGGAAAATATAATCCAGTTGAACTTCCTTCTTCTACATAATTATCAGCAAAGAAATTATTTAGACCAAAATGGCAAGTATTATCAGACATATTGTCAACACCAGCATGAGAAAAATGAGCTAAAACATTGGCCTCGTTAAGTCTAGACATCGTTATTTCCGAAATCACCATTTCCATAAACGCTGAGAATGTAGCAAATATTCCTTGATGGCCTTTTTGAGATCCAAATCCGGCTGCAGCAAGATAATTTCCTCTTTCATGTATTCCAGCTCTTGTAAAACACTCAGGATAATTTTCTCGAACAGCAGTTAAACCTACCGAACCTTCTAAATCTGAATCAAAAGCATGTACTTTTTTCCTTTCAGCAGCACTCATTTCATCTAACATATTAACTACAGAAGTTCCAAATTGTTTCCTGCAAGCTCCTTTTTCTCCAGATCCTTTAAAAGTTTGATTAATTTTTGAATTGTATTCTTCAGCAGTTTCTTTCAATTGTTTAACAGCTTCATTATGTCCTTTATTTTCTAAATATTTTATTCCTATATCTAACGGAATTACGTCATGTAAATTACATTCTCCTTCCATTTCAGGAATTCCTGGTCCCATTTTTCTTTTACAAACAACTGCAACAGGCCCTTTTATTTTGATACTACCAACAATAGCATCAAACAAAGCAGAATAATTCTCTCCATCACAAGTAATTACTTGGAATCCTTGGCCTTCTAATGTTTTAGAGACACTGTATCCTTTCATGTATGTTTCAGGATTTCCTGCAATAGTCACATTATTATCATCAATAATCCATTTTACATTTAGGTTATTCGCTACAGCTAATCTTGCTGCTTCAGCATTATTGCCTTCCATTTGAGCTCCATCTGATCCATACATTACTACACAAGTATCTGGATTTGCTATTGCAACACCATTCACGTGCCCAGCAGCATGGCCTAATCTTCCTGTAGAGAAATCAATACATTCTAATAATTCAGGTTCAGGATGTCCAGCTAAACCAGAGCCATATTCTCTGTAATGCATCAATTTTTCTGTAGGCATTTTGCCTCTAATGGC
>CAZVIT010000147.1:0-1767 GCA_964626865.1 uncultured archaeon
AATATCCTTAGAAAATCTTACACAATATGAGGGTGTTCTTTTAAAAAATTCAAATATTCGAGAAGATTATGATGTGATGGTGGTTGGTATTATCAATAGTTCTGGTCAAACCAACATCAATCCGGAACCGGATACAGTTCTAAAGACAACAGATACAATATTATTAATGGGGGAAGAGGATAAAATGAATCTATTTAAGGAGAATTTACCTTCGTAATATATGCGCATAATGTATATTATGTATAATAATTCTATTCTATTATATATGTATTAACTTTTCCAATTCCTTTTATATCAGTTTTTTCCTTCAACTCAAAAGAATAGTCATCTTGAAGTATTTCTTTTGTTTGTTCGGAAATATGAATCTTTCCAGGTGGACAAGTAGTTTCTAAACGATTTGCCATATTTACAGATGAACCCCAAAGATCAAAGGCGAACTTATTTTTCCCAATAACACCGGCTACAATTGGACCCGTGTGTACACCAATGCGTATTTGAAGATCCATCTCTGGTGTATTTTGATTAATAGTTTTAATGGTATCAAGAAATGCTCTTGCTAATTCTATTACATTCACTGCACTTTGTTTTATATCAGCATTTATCCCAGCTATAGCGAAATAACTATCACCAATTGTTTTTATTTTTTCAACATGGTACTTAATTGACAAATCATCAAAATTTTTGAATATTTTATTTAAAATCTGAACAAGTTTATTCGGACTAAGAATTTGTGCTTGAGGTGTAAAATTAATAAGATCACAAAATATTATGGTTATATCGTCATGTTTATTTGCTATATCAGATTCACCCGCCTTTAATCGTTCTGCAATTTCTTTTGGCAATATATTAAGCAATAGATTTTCTGATTTTTTCTGTTCTTCAGCGAGTTCTAGCATCAACTTTTTTTCTTTATCTCTAAGATGTTTTTTCTCAATACAAGAACTTATTCTTGCATCCAATATGGATTTTTCAAATGGCTTTGTAATGTAATCATCAGCACCAATTTCGATACATCTATAGATACTATTTGTATCATCCATTGAAGAAATCATAATGACAGGTATTTCAAAAAATCGTTTATCATTTTTTAGAAATTTTAATACTTCATATCCGTTCATCTCTGGCATAACAATATCAAGTAGTATTACATCAATACCATCCCTGTCCATCGTTAGGCGCAATATCGCATCTTTTCCATTATTTGCGGTAACAACACTATGCCCTTTCTTTGACAATCGCTTGTATAATAAATCTGTATTATTTTTATTATCATCGACCGCCAGAATATTCCCTAATACTTTTGGCTTTTTATCCTCGTCGCCTAGCGGGTTAATACTATCCAAAACGTCCTTAACCATTGATAAATTTCCTTGATTAAGATTTTGTTTTCTTATTCCTTTAATATCATCAGAATCAAACTGTGTTATACTGCTAAGTTCTTTTTCCAGCATTTTACCTGATTCTGTTATTTTACTTATATCAGAAACAAAATTTTCAATATCTATCTTGTCACTTTCTTCTAATAGAAGCTCTGAATATCCAATAATTGTGTTTAAAGGTGTTCTGAGTGCCACTTCCATATCTTCTGCTAGAGTTGCAATAGATTTATCTGGGTCACTGAGCGCTTTATCGTTAAAAATCTCTTCAATCGATGCGAGAATTTCATTACCTGCTTGGTTCAGCTTATTTATATCAGGAATAAGGCGGTCAAATCCTTCATCTTCACAATCCTCAATAAGCATTTCGCTATACCCTAGGATAGCATTT
>CAZVIT010000148.1:0-1696 GCA_964626865.1 uncultured archaeon
CTTGAAAACATAACTATTTACTTACACTAAATCCACTATAAAAAATTGAATCTATTGTGATTTATGCGATTATCCTTTTTCTAATCTTGAAATTATCTTCTTTTTGTTTCCAGAAGTAGATAAATTTCTTTTGTCAGCCAATTCGATAAGTTCTGCCTTTGTCATAGAAACGTAATCGTATTCTTCTTCAGATTCCTCTTCAACCTGTTCTTCTTCCTCAGGTTCCTCTTCAGGCTCTTCTTCAACTACTTCTTCCTCATCATCCAAAGAAGAAGCTTCAGGTTCAGTGTCTACACTTAATTTCTCGTATAAATCTTCCTCTTCATTGTCACTGTCTGGATTACTCTCAACATCTTTCTCTTGACTTCTAATCACACCCTTCACACTACCTTTATCTGATGAATCTGTAGCAAGAGCATCCATCATGTCTACATATTCTTCTTCAATATTGGCAGCTGCCGTTCCTGTCTCCATTGCAAGTGTTTCTAATTCATCAATCTTTTCTTTGCTATCATCTAAATTAGCTTCAAATTCAGCCAACTCTTTTTCATATTCTACCTTATTCTTTTCTAATCCTTGTTCAAATTCTTTCTGTTTCTCTTTTAATTTTTTATCTTTAGTTTCCAACAGTTTTTCATATTGCTTTTTTGTCTTTTCTAATGTTTCCTTAAAATTAGCTCTCTCGACATCAAATTGCTCTTCTAATGATATTTGCTTAGACACAAACTCTTCTTCGAGATCCATTTTTTTATTTTCTAATCTGAAATCAATTTCTTGTTCTCTTTTCTTCAAATCTTCTTCTCTGAGAAGCAACTGAGCTACCGTTCTAGGTGCTGCCATTGGACTGCCTTCTACTCTCTCTCTTAGAACTGCCGTTTCAATCACTTCAACTCTAATTGTTGTAGAATATTCACCTCCCAAAAACTTCATTTTAACTTCGGAAGTGTGATTGCCTAATTCAAGCGGAAATCCTGAGATAACGCCAGTATTTGGATCAAAATCTAAACCTAAATCTAATTCAGGATAAATTACATAGCGAACATGAACAAAATCTTTTGGTTTTATTAATCCTAAAGCAGTAAGTAAAGGATCTATTCTAGGTTCCATTTTTACTAGAGAATCATTTCTATCTTTTACAAAAAGAACATATCTAGGATAATACGAAAGCGGATTTCTATACTTTACAAAGATTATCAGCAGTAATAAAAGAATTAATCCTGTTATTGCAAGGTATAAATTTTCACTGTCTCCTTCAAAAAAGTTTGCATAATCCATTGTATTGATAAGAATTATTATTAAGAATAAACCAAGAATATTACCGCGTATAAATCTAAACAAAATATCTTTACTTAATGAATATCTAAGATATATTTGTAAATCACGAACTTTCATCCTCATCGTCCTCAGGCTGCATACCTTCCTTTAATCCCTCATCGAAAGCAGCCTTGGATTGACCCATACTTTTAGCAAGTTCAGGTAATTTCTTAGCTCCAAAAAGAAGTAGAACTACTCCGCCGATAATTATAGCCTCAGTGGTGCCAATCATATTATTCAATCAATAGAGAGGTACATTAACCTTACGGGGGAATAAACAAAACCCCCTTCCGAATAAAGTATTGTGGAAAACAAGCCTGCATACGATGAAATCGTTGCTAATTTGCAAAAACGTGTATGGATTTATGCAGTGATTGCTATT
>CAZVIT010000149.1:0-1689 GCA_964626865.1 uncultured archaeon
CTACCTGGTTTTGGTTTCTTAGGAGTAATATCAGCTCTTGGAGCTATAACTCTTCTAAGACGTAGAACACACTAAGTAGTTTAACAACGTACGGAACTATGGAATTATGATTCCACGGCTTCCATCTAAGTGTGAAGGAGTTGACAAACTCTTAGCCGGAGGAATTGAACAAGGTACAGTCTCTCTTGTATATGGCGAAGCTGGAACAGGTAAGACAAGTTTAGCTCTACAATTATCACGTGAGGCAATCAAAGTCTATCCAGATCATGTAGTCTTGTTTGTAGACACTGAAGGTTTATCCCTTGAAAGAATGGCACAAATATTTGGCGATTGTGATGCTTCAAAATTATTAATAATTAGACCTTCAAGTTTAACAGATTTACATCAAACATTAACTAAGAAATTAGAAAAACATCCAAAGATATCACTGATTGTTGTTGATACAATAAATGCGTATGTTAGATTATCATATCTTAAGAATAAAGAGCTTTCTTCTCGTCAATTTTTAGAAATGACTTCCATTCTTCAGCCATTGGCAGAAAAAGGTGATTATCCTGTCTTGATTTCAGCACAAGTTTTTGAAAAAGATGGAGAAATAGGGCCTTATTTTGGTAAATCCCTAATGCACCTTTCTAAGACAATAATTCATTTAGAAAAAACGAAAAGAGCTAGTTTTAGGCAAATAAGGCTAAAAAAGCATAGATCACTTCCTGAAGAACTAGTTGAGAGTTTTATTCTGACTAATAATGGATTAGAATAAACTCAACTCTTTAATTCTCCCATCATTGCCTTGTTCTATGTCAGATTATGACGACTTCATAGGCAGAGTAAAGGAATTAAATTTGATTGGTAGTTTAACAGGCTTAATGGGCTGGGATCAAGAAACAATGATGCCTCCTAAAGGCGGTAAATTACGTTCAGAAATGATGGCTTTTCTCTCAAAGCAGGCACATTCTAGAATTACAGATTCTGAAATGGGAAAATTATTAGATTCTTTAGAATCTCAAAAACTTACAGAAGAACAAGCAGCTAATGTTAGGGAGATACGCAGTTCATATGATAAAGCAACTAAACTTCCTGAAGAGTTAGTTGAGGAAAAAGCACGCCATAAATCCCAAGCACTTCAAGTATGGCAAGAAGCAAGATCTGAAAACGATTTTGAAAAATTCAGACCATATCTTGAGAAAACAGTTGAATTAACGTGTAAAACTGCAGAATATTATGGATATGATGATAATACCTATGATGCATTATTGGATATTTATGAACCTGGTATGACGGTATCTCAGTTAGATCCTCTTTTTGCAGGCCTTAGAGAAGCTATAGTCCCTCTTGTCAAAACAATAGGAGAAAGTCCAAATCAACCAGATACAAGTTTTCTAGACACAGGTAAATTTTCTGAAGAAAAACAACGTGAATTTTCGTTAAAAGTGGCTGAAAGTATAGGTTTCGATTTTGATGCCGGAAGAATGGATACATCAACCCATCCTTTCTGTTCAGGAGCAGGACCTAATGATGTTCGCTTTACCACTAGATATGATGAAGAATTTCCATTTGGATGTTTGTATGGGGTAATGCATGAAACTGGGCATGGAACATATGAACAAGGATTATTGCAAGAACATGAAGGAACGCCTATGGGTCAAGCAGTATCTTTAGGAGTTCATGAATCTCAATCTCGAATGTGGG
>CAZVIT010000150.1:0-1686 GCA_964626865.1 uncultured archaeon
TTATTAATTCTTCCTTTTAGCCCAGTCACTCTTCCTTTTATTTTCTCTAAAGCCAAAGAATTAAATATAGATTTAATACCAAACTGGTATAAGTCTTTAAGTAATGATGATGATCGCTTAGAATAAGCCGTTACTAACTTTGGAGTAAAAATATGAAAACAGCGGTAATTGTGGATAGTGTTAGAACAGGTCTAGCAAAATCACATCGTGGAGGTTTTAACATCACTCGCGCAGACGATATGTTGGCACACATTATCAATGCTATGTTGGAAAGAAATCCCAACTTAGCCCCTGAGATGGTTGAGGATATTATTATGGGTTGTGGTAATCCAGAAGGGCCTATGGGCCATAATATTGGTAGAAATGCTGCGGTATTATCCAATCTTCCTGTAACGACTGGAGGTACAACGGTAAATCGCTATTGCTCATCTGGGCTTCAGACTGTTTCGATGGCAGCTAGCCAGATTATGGCCGGATGCTATGACACCATCATAGCTGGAGGTGTAGAGCAAATTACCATGCTTTCAGGCAAGCAAAATATGGAAGGATTTGTGAATGATAAATTATTAGAGGAACTGCCTGGGATATATCTTCCAATGGGTATTACTGCTGAAACAGTTGCAAAACGTTATAAGGTATCTAGAGAAACTCAGGATGAGATAGCATTCGAAAGTCAAAAAAGAACAGCTGCTGCACAAGAAGCTGGGAAATTTGCTGATGAAATTATTTCAATGGCAACAAAAATGTTATTGATAAACAAAGAAACAGGGGATTCAAAAGAAGTAGATTATGTTGTTGAAAAAGATGAATGCAATAGACCTGGGACTACTATGGAAGCCTTGGCTGGTTTAAAACCAGTATTTGATCCTGAAAATGGTTCAGTTACTGCAGGTAATTCTTCTCAATTATCAGATGGAGCATCCGTTACTCTTGTAATGAGTGAGGATAAAGCTCTTGAACTAAGCTTAAAACCTTTAGCATATTTTAGAGGGTTTACTACTATGGGTTGCGAACCAGATGAAATGGGAATTGGCCCAGTTTTCTCAGTTCCCAAGCTATTAAAATCTACTAATATGGGTGTTGAAGATATTGATTTATGGGAGTTAAATGAAGCTTTTGCAGTTCAGGTTGCCTATTGTCGAGATCAATTAGGTATTCCAATGGACAAGCTTAATGTGAATGGTGGCTCCATTTCAATTGGGCATCCATTTGGTATGACTGGGTCTAGACAGGTTGGTCATATTGTTAGAGAACTTCAAAATCAAGATAAACAATTCGGTATTGTAACCATGTGTGTTGGAGGGGGTATGGGCGCATCTGGTTTATTTGAAAGATATCCAAGTTAAGATAGATTCTGAATTTTCAATTATTAAGAAGTACCTAACTGGTATAGGTGCTTCTTATCTAAAACAAAATGGTATTAAATTATCAGTCGGAGATGATTGCGCAGTTATAGCAGCTAAATCTAAATTATTAATTAGCACTGATACATCTGTTGAAGGAGTGCATTTTTTAAAATCAATGCAACCCGATCTTATTGCATACCGGGCTGTAGCAATAGCTCTTAGCGATATTGCAGCAATGGGCGGAATTCCAATTGCCTATAATCTTTCATTAACTATACCAAGAGCTAACTCAACTTGGATGTCTATTTTCAAAAAAGGATTACAAAAAATTTCCAAAGAA
>CAZVIT010000151.1:0-1672 GCA_964626865.1 uncultured archaeon
CGGCAGAAACAACTGAATCGGATGGCGATGAGAATGACAAAGAATCTGATTCCGATGAAGAAGTTACTGGAGATGAAGATAAACGAGAGATGGCAATACCTGAAGATGAAACTTCTGAGGAAGACTAAAGTCAAGTCTAATGTCTCCAATTATTGAAAAATTGAAAGACTTTAGTGAACGTCGAAGACGTTTACTAATAGGAATAGGAGTAGCTCTACTACTTATTCTTCCTACAATTTGGTTTGGTCTAGGACATGTTATTGCTAAGCAGGCATTGACCACACCACATGGTTGTGGGATTTGGGAGTCTAATACACCAACAAATTGGACATCAAATGATGATTGGGAATCTTTTGAACCTTGGCCAGATGCAGATAATAGAATATCTATAAGGAAGGATTTTGATGTTGACTCTTGGCAATTTGAAGCATATGAGAATGTAAGTTTCAAAAGTAGAGATGGCGTGAATATCGCAGGTTGGTACTCAGAGATTGATAATACTGCACCTGTAGTGATTTTAGTACATGGAGGTTATCTTAATGGTAAATGCAAACCAGAAGTTATCCTAACTGCCAGTTATCTTGCAGATGGAGGAATAAACACATTAATGATTGATCTTCGTAATCATGGAAGTAGCGAAAATGTGTCTGATTACATGTATCTTGGTCAGAAAGAATATTTAGATGTTTTAGGAGCCTATGATTGGTTAATAGAAGAGAAATCATATAATTCATCATCAATCGGTTTGGTAGGTATTTCAACAGGGGCATTGACAGCATCTCTAGCCTTTGGAGATTCAGAAATACAAGCTATGTGGTTGGATAGTGCAATTATCGATTTTCCAATGTTGGTTGAGAATGAGCTAGGAAGATTAGGCTATCCTAAGGCTTTGGCATCACCAGCAATAACTATGGGTGAAAGAATTCTTGGCATTAATCCAAATGAAGTTCCTCCAATAACTGCAGCATCTAAGGCTGGCGATAGGCCCATGTATTTGGTTCATGGAGAAGATGATGGAAGAATATCACCACAACATTCACAAAAGTTCTATGATAAAGCTGTTTCTTCAAATGCTAATGTGACTTTGTGGATGGTTGAAGAGGGAGGTCATGTAGATGCTATTTGGGAGCACCCTACAGAATACCAAAATAAGTTAGTAACTTTCTTTACAGAATCATTGAATTAAAATTACATATGAGCTTCTAGTTGTTTTTTTGTTTTCTCATCTAGTTGAATCTTCTCTCCAACTTTGTAGTTTACCATTACAACAACACTAGTAGCGTCAAAAACAACTTTAGATCCATATTTCTTTGATTTTATCTCGTGTTCTAATCCAAATGATGTATTTCCAATATGAGATATTCTTGTCTTGACATAAACTGTATCTGGGTGACCAACAGGTATTCTATAATTTGAGTTAAAATTTGCTAGTATGGGTCCTATACCATTGTCTAACAATATATCCTGCATGTTCAAATTTTTTATATTCCACATTTTACAAAACAGTTCAACCCTTGATGTTTCACACCATTTTAGATAAATTATATTGTTAACATGACCAAATGAATCTGTATCTCCCCATAAAACAGGAATTTCGGTTTCTATTGGCCAATTTTTTTCACTCATCAAATATTTTTTTCCCCATTTGGTAAAAGGCATTACCTACTAGCCA
>CAZVIT010000152.1:0-1653 GCA_964626865.1 uncultured archaeon
TCAATCTTCAAACATTAGCACGACAACCATTTTTTGTACCTGAAACCAAACCCATAGTTGATTTAATGGAAGAATTCAAATTGCGAAAAACCAGTATTGCTATTGTAGTAGATGAATGGGGTGGTACAGAAGGATTGGTCACATTAGAGGATGTTGTAGAAGAAGTCATGGGGGAAATTCGCGATCCATATGATCAGGAAGAATCCAATGTAATAAGGCAACCTGATGGTAGTTTTATTGTGGATGGCTCTATTACTATTTATGATCTAGAGGAAGAAACAGATATTAAATTTCCTGAAGAAAGGGACTATGATACTCTTGGTGGTTTCATTTTGGATATTTTAACCGATATTCCCAAAACAGATGAAAAGGTAGAGTTTAATAATATGATTTTCACTGTTAAAACGATTGAAAACAACCGAATTGGCAAAATAAAAATTCAAATTAATTCTTGAAAGAGATTATCAATAAGCAAGCTGCAATTAATTTTGATGAACTTATTGAAGTCCTTCGCTGTTTACGTGCGCCTAATGGATGCCCTTGGGATCGGGAACAGACTTCAGAATCTCTTGTGCCATATCTTTTAGAAGAAACCTATGAAATTATCGAAGCCATTGAAGATGGAGATATAAAAACTTTAAAAGAAGAATTAGGAGATTTAACCCTGCATATTCTATTTCAGGCAGAACTTGCACGTGAAGCAGGGCAATTTGAAATTGCAGACTCAATTAAACATATATCTGAAAAACTTATTCATCGCCATCCTAACGTTTTTGATGCACAAAATGGCGATCAGGAAAACGATAACAATATGTCTTGGGAGAAAGCCAAGCAGAAAGAAAAACAACGGAAAAATTTATTAGATGGAGTCCCCCAAAAATTACCTGCACTAAATCGTGCTAGGCGAATTCAGGAAAAAGCCGCCAATGTGGGCTTTGATTGGAAGGATGTGCAGCCCATATGGGAAAAAGTGGAAGAGGAATTGCAAGAATTAAGGGAGGTTGTGGATGAAAAAAATCCTGCCAAAATAAAAGATGAAATGGGTGACGTTTTATTTTCCATAGTCAACTTAAGCCGCTTTTTAAATATAAATGCAGAATCTGCTTTGCGAATGGCCATCTCAAAATTCGAAATGCGCTTTGCAAAAGTAGAAAAAGAATTAAAGAAAAGAAGGAAAGAATTTTCCGATTCCAACTTAGAAGAAATGGATGAAATTTGGAATAGGGTAAAAAAATCTATTTGATAATCCCTATTCTAGTAAGCGGGATTAAGGAGTACACCCGATAGGATTCGAACCTATAACCGCTGGAGCCGAAATCCAGTGCTCTATCCAGTTGAGCCACGGGTGCAATAGTATATCTAATATATAAGTGTTAAAATCTTTGTGGAGGCGGGGAGAATTGAACTCCCGTCCGAATAAATCGTTCAATCAGCGTCTACATGTTTAGGCTGTGTTCTAGTTCTTATCCGATGTTTGTGAACAGCCACAGTCTCACCGGACCAGCCTTTACCCCGAAGGGCTCTTGACCAACACTAATAGGCGTAGAGTTGGAGCAGTTTACTTTTAATGATATCTCAGAAACAGGCGGCAAACACGTCCATTAAGAGATAGCTACCGTCAATTAAGCGGCAGCAGCGTAGCCGTAATCGGCA
>CAZVIT010000153.1:0-1587 GCA_964626865.1 uncultured archaeon
GAGTATATATTAGTATTCGTAGAGTATTACTCTAGTAATACATAAACCTCATATAGTCTAGAAATATTAAAGAAAATACCATGACTGCCATTACAGGGCTTGTGTTGAAGAATAAAAGCAAATTAAGAAAAGAAGAAATAAAAAAAATCTCTTCGATTAAATCTAAAGATATTTCTATTGTTATTCCTGTTAAAAATAATCAATATGGAATTGATAAATTATTAGAATCTATATTTGTAAGCCAAAAATTAGAATATTATCCTAAAGAAATCATAATTGTAGATAATAATGAAGTAATGTGTACAGAAATTAATAGGAAATTTTTAGGAAAAGGAATTAAAATAAAACTATTTCATTGTAAAACGAAAGGTCCAGGAAATGCCAGAAATGTAGGTTGGAGGCGCGCCAAAGGGAAATGGATTTTATTTACTGATAGTGATTGCATAATGACAAACTCGTCAATTCAAGAATACATAAAATCTGATAATGGATCTATAGGTTATGCTGGGAATGTAAAATCAATAGAAAAGGGGCCCGTCTCAAACTATTATGATAGTCAACAAATATTGATTCCTTTACAGAATGAATTTGAAGAACCTGAATACTTGATAACTGCAAATTGTCTAGTTTATCGTGAGGCCTTAGAAAAAATCCATGGATTTAACCCTAAAATAAGAATTGCAGCTGGTGAAGATGTTGATTTAGGGATAAGATTGAGATACTATGGCAGATTAACATATTGTAAAAAAGCAATTATAATGCATAATTTTGACGAAAGCATAGACGATTTCAAAAAAAGATTTATCAGATATGGAAAAGGAAATAAAATTGTCAGTAATATTTACAATGTAGATTTATCGCCTGAGCCATTTGCCCCTGTTGTTACTAATAGTACTAACAATTATCTTTCTGGAATACAATTTCATTATCTAAAAAAAGGATATGAATCAAAGTAATATTCTTTCTGTTAATTCTGCTAGAACTTTGCCAAATCCTTGGTGCTGGTCTGCATCCCAATGAACGCCGTCCACTTCACTCACTTTTACTAAACGAGCTGCGTCCAAGAAATGAACTCCTGCTTCAGCTGCTGCCTTCTCGAAAAATTCTGCAAACTGAAGTGATTTCTTTCTAGCTTGATCAAAAAATTCCTCTTGATCTGGCATTATTGTAGAACCAATGAGAGTTGGTGAAATCAACAATACTTGGGGAATATTATCTGCCAAGTATTCAGAATTAAGAACGGTTTCACACAAATCCTTTGCTCCCTGTGCAATCTCTTCTGCTGAAAGATTGAACTCTACTTTGAGATCATTTGTTCCCAGCATTATAATTACAAAATCTAAAGGTCTGTGACTTTCCAATATTATTTGTAATACATCAGAACCGCTACGAAGCGGTCTTGCTTCATCTCCTTCTTCATTGACGAAGGTCGTACGGCCGTTCAAACCCTCTTCAATGATGCGATAACCATTTCCAAGTGTTTTCTGCAATACTCCGGTCCACCTTACATTTGGAGAGTGTCTGCTGCCATCTTGTGGCGAATAGCCCCAAGTGTTCGAATCTCCGAAGCAAAGAATGTTCTTCATC
>CAZVIT010000154.1:0-1558 GCA_964626865.1 uncultured archaeon
AGGCTAGGCTTTCTTCCATAATTATTGACGATTTATGCTTTATTTAAGACCTACTCGAAATTAAGGCACAAAAAATATAGATACCAATATTACAACAATAAAAACATATATTACATTCTGTATATTTTGACTAGGAAGAACTTCTTCATATTCCTCAGTATCCCATCCTTCATACATAATCAAATTTCCACCTCTGTATAATCCTAAAAGAAAAACAACTGATATTAGAATATGAAACTCTATGCTGTTAGTTACTCCCGTAAAGTGGTTAACCAACAGAACTATTCCATTAATAAAAATTAAAGCTACATTGAAAATTCCACACGTTACTCCCCAAGCAATATTCTTCTCTTCCACAATTTCTTAAACTTTTCGATTATATATCAATTTCCTAACATTTGTAGATACTTTCACCTAGGCAGTACTGCAAACAGAATTGTCAATTTCATAATTGACCGATCCTAATGCTCTCCAGGCATCTTGCCCCCTTTCTTTAGGAGAGTTAGTGTAATGTTGGTCTTTAGCGGAAGTGTATTCCATCAATTCTCCCAAACTCCTCCAACCTATTTGATCCATCGGAATAACAACAGTTCCATTTGGAAAAGCACTTCTAGGCAAAAAAGTCTCATAATGTATAGAAGTTACACTTTCATCATCTGGCTTGTAACCAACATCGAAGCCATGGTCTTTTAGAATACGAAGAGTTTCAGCCGTTGCAGGATCACTACATTCAATCAAATATGCATGTACAATATCATTACCTTCTTGACCTTCTTCATCAGAAGATTGCCTTGCATCTAAGTAAAAATCAGGGTCATCAGCAACTTCATTAATTACAGCAAGAGCAGCCCAACTTTGTAGTCTAACTCTTTCTGAGTATTCTTCAGAAACGGCCGATTCAAACAATAAACTTACAGAACCATGCACCGCAAAATGATTACGATGAATACTCGAATCTTGGGAGCTTGTAGTTGGAGGATAATTAGTGACACTTCCTACTCCCCATTCATCACTAATTGCTTCAATAACGTCAGTTTCTAGAACATATGATGCTAAGAGCACATCTTGATGCGTAACTGGATTTTGTGGTGCAGCTACCTGGAAAATAATCGTACCAACTCCTCCGAATTCATGCATGTCCACTGTAACAGAAGGACGAATTTTGTGAAAGGCATAATGCATTGTTTTACCTTCAGGCTCTAATAATTTCATATGGTCTCGATTAAGATCAGTTCCATTGGAATTTCCTCTTGTTCCATTATCCCTTCCATCTGGATTCACCATTACAAGTATAGCAAGATTTATTTTTTCTAAAATAGGATCAATTTCTTCAGGAGATGCTCTAGCAAAATGTCTAGCTAATAAATATGCCGAATCGACTGAAGCAGGCTCATTACCGTGTTGTGCGGCCACAAAATACACCGTAGGAACGGCGGAATCATAATCTCCAAATTCGACTAAAAGTAGAGGTTGATTATTGATACTATATCCAACCTCAGTCAAATTTGTAACTCTAGGACTTTTATCAAATTCATAAGTCATATTGATAATATCAGAA